>DAIMEC010000029.1:0-11141 GCA_036725465.1 Bacillota bacterium
AGCCGCTTCTTTTGAAGACTGCTTTGTTATAACTGTGGATTCTCCCCTTGTTTCCACCGAGACTATGAGGAAAATGCTTGATGAACACATCAGGGGCGAAAATGAAGTTACTCTTCTTAAGCATGGAGAAAAAACAGAACCCCTGATAGGTATATACAAAAGAGAGTTTTACAGAAAGATATACCCGGTCATACAAAACGGATCCGCACCGGTTTTTAGGGCTCTTGACAGAGCAGACGTGACGAACCTTGAAATAGATGGAATTGAAAAAGAGATACTGAACATCAACACAAAAGATGCATATGAAGCATTTTTGAAAGAAAATGAAAATAATTGCGCAGTATGAAAATTTTCCGGTATCAAAGCCGGAATCCATAAAAAAAATGTTCAAAGGCAGCGATGACATAAAAGAGCATCCGGATCCTGTTATACAGGAGCATTTTATGGACGTATATGTCAACGGTGTTTTTTGTTTTGATCTTTGCTCATCGCCTTGTTACCTTGAACAGCTTGTAACAGGGCATCTTCTGGCCCAGGGGCATATAAAGAATATA
Organism: Bacillota bacterium; assembly: GCA_036725465.1. GTDB lineage: Bacteria > Bacillota > Clostridia > Peptostreptococcales > Anaerovoracaceae > UBA1422. Next base: position 555 of record DAIMEC010000029.1, read on the forward strand.
AAGGATATAGAAAAGATTGAAATAAAAGGTCTGGCGGCAAAGGCAGATGTTACTCTTGCCAAGGGCAGAGTCACTGAAATGCCCGTCGAATTAAAAGATGCAGTGAGAATCGCAATGGGCGGAGGCGAAAAAGCAAAAAAGGCAGGGCTTACGCCTCTTTCGTTGGTGAAAAATAGAATAACAGGAGACAGGGAACGGAGAAAGGAGATATTCATACAGGCAGAGACTCTTTATGAATCTTCGGAAGTTTTTTTCGAGACAGGAGCAGCACACAGTTCTTCACTGGCGTTTGACGGGGAAATAAAATACTCTTTTTATGATGTCAGCCGCCATAATACAGTTGACAAAGTCATTGGGCAGGCACTTATAGACGGAACGGATCTTTCAAAAGCAGTTCTTTTTACCAGTGGCAGGATACCCCTTGACATGATAGTTAAGGCCGTGAGATGCAGGATACCTATAGTATGCTCCAGATCTGCACCCTCAGGAGAGGCTCTTAAGATGGCGCGAATATGTAATGTGTCTCTTGCAGGGTTTGTCAGGGGAGAGAGAATGAACATATATAATGATTAAAAAAGGCCGCAGAAAATTATTCTGCGGTCTTTCTGAAATACAAGATGTCTATTTCATTGCTTCTTCCACAGCCACGGCTACAGCCACGGTGGCGCCTACCATCGGGTTGTTTCCCATACCGATGAATCCCATCATCTCAACATGTGTGGGAACGGAAGAAGAACCTGCGAACTGGGCATCTGAATGCATGCGGCCCATGGTATCGGTCAGGCCGTAAGAAGCAGGACCTGCGCTCATATTATCGGGATGCAGAGTTCTGCCTGTGCCTCCGCCCGAGGCCACAGAAAAATATTTTTTGCCGGCAAGAACACATTCTTTTTTGTAGGTACCCGCCACGGGATGCTGGAAACGGGTAGGGTTTGTGGAATTCCCGGTGATAGAAACATCCACTGTCTCCATATGCATTATGGCTACGCCCTCTCTGACATCATCAGCCCCGAAACATCTCACCTTGCTTCTCTCACCATCGGAGTAGGCTGTTTCTTTTAGTATTTCTATCTTGCAGGTGCAGTAATTGAACTTTGTCTGGCAATATGTGAATCCGTTTATCCTTGAGATGATAAGAGCGGCATCTTTGCCGAGTCCGTTAAGTATGACGCGAAGCGGTTTTTTTCTCGATTTGTTGGCACTCTTTGCAATGCCTATGGCTCCTTCTGCCGCAGCAAATGACTCATGGCCCGCAAGGAAAGCAAAGCAGTTGGTTTCTTCGGACAAAAGCATGGCTCCCAGGTTGCCGTGACCCAGACCGACTTTTCTTTCTTCGGCCACAGAGCCGTCTATGCAGAAGGCCTGAAGACCGTGACCAATGGCTTCGGCCGCTTTCTTGGCGGTAGTGCAGCCTTCTTTTATTGCGATGGCAGCACCGGCGGTATAAGCCCAGAAGGCATCATCGAAGGCGATCGGCTGAACATCTTTGACGATTTGATGGGGATCAAAACCCTTGAGAGTGCAAATTTCCCTTGCCTCTTTAAGGGAGCTGATACTGTAATTTGCCAGCACTTTGTTTACTTTGTCTATTCTTCTTTCATAATTTTCAAATAAAGTCATGATCAGTCCTCCGTTCTACTCTTCACGGGGATCGATATACCTTACGGCATCATCGAAACGCCCGTATTTGCCTGAAGCATCTTTGACAGCTTTTGCCGGTTCCGTTCCCTTTTTTATGGCCGCCATCATCTTCCCTATATGAACAAATTCATAACCTATGATCTCGTCATTTTTATCAAGGCCTATTCTTGTCACATAACCTTCAACAATATCAAGGTATCTGGGGCCTTTGACCGCTGTGCCGTATGTTGTGGCCACCTGACTTCTGAGCCCTTTGCCGAGATCCTCAAGACCTGCGCCCACAGGCAGTCCGCCCTCCGAGAAGGCTGTCTGTGTCCTTCCGTATACGATTTGAAGGAAAAGTTCCCGCATGGCCGTGTTTATTGCATCGCAAACAAGATCCGTATTTAAGGCTTCCAGTATAGTTTTGCCCGGCAGGATCTCTGAAGCCATGGCAGCAGAATGGGTCATGCCGCTGCAGCCTATGGTTTCTATAAGAGCTTCCTGTATTATACCTTCTTTGACATTAAGGGTAAGCTTACATGCTCCCTGGTGTGGTGCACATCCTCCGACGCCGTGGGTGAGGCCGCTGATGTCTTTGATTTCTCTGGCCTTTATCCATTTGCCTTCCTCGGGTATAGGAGACGGTCCGTGATTTGCATTGTTTCTTACAGGACACATATCGCTTACTTCTTTTGAGTAGATCATTTAAGCACTCCTCTCTGATCACATATATATGCTGCTTGGTTACCATAAAAATTATATCATATTAGTTTCAGCAATTCCATATTATATGTTAGAATAGAACCATGACTTATTTGGATGATTTGAACAAAAAACAGCTTGAAGCTGTCATGTATACAGAAGGTCCTCTGCTGATACTGGCAGGAGCCGGCAGCGGCAAGACCAGCACAATGACTCACAGGATAGCATACCTTATAAAGGAGAAAGGTGTTGATCCTTACAATATACTGGCGGTGACTTTTACAAACAAGGCAGCAGGGGAAATGAGGGAAAGAGTGGAAAAACTCCTCGGAGGCCCCAATCCTGTCTGGATAATGACATTTCATGCCGCATGTTTAAGGATACTGAGAACAGAAACCGGCCTTTCCGGATACACCCGGGATTTTGCCGTGTATGATCCCGTAGATCAGAAAGCAGTTATAAAGAGCATAATAAAAGAAGACAATATAGAAGAAAAAGACTTTCCTTACCGTATGTTGATCTCTGTGATCAGCAAGTGCAAGGAAGCGCAACACTCACCGGAGGATTACAGGCGGATACACGAAAAGAATTTGAAGACAGAGACCATATACAATGTATATAAAAAATATGAAGAAATATTGAAGAAAAACAATGCAATGGACTTTGACGACCTTCTTCTCAATGCCGTAAAGCTTTTCGAAGAAAATGAAGAGATTATTTTAAAATACCGGACCAGATTCCGTTATGTGATGGTGGATGAGTACCAGGACACAAACAGGATACAGTACAGACTCATAAAAATGCTGGCCCAGGAGCACAAAAATCTTTGTGTGGTAGGAGATGACGATCAGTGCATATACCAGTGGAGGGGAGCGGATATTTCCAATATACTCAACTTTGAAAAGGATTTTCCGGGCACAAAAGTCGTCAAACTTGAACAGAATTACAGGTCTACAGGCAATATATTAAAAGCCGCTTATTCTGTAATAAAAAACAACATAAAAAGAAAACCCAAAATGCTTTGGACCGAATCAGAAGAAGGAAGCAAGATAATATACTGCAGGGCAGATGACGAAAAAGCGGAAGCGCATTATGTAGCTCAGGAAATAGACAGGTTATGCGGCCCGGGAAAGTCATTCAGTGACTTTGCTGTACTTTACAGAACGAATGTACAGTCCAGAACATTTGAAGAGGCATTTTCCTCCAGAGATATTCCCTACAGGGTCGTAGGCGGGACCAGGTATTACGAAAGAAAAGAGATAAAGGACATGATGGCTTATATGAGACTGGTGCAGAACCCGGATGATGATCTTTCTCTCGCACGGATAATAAATGAACCCAAAAGAGGCGTTGGACAAAAGACACTGGATAAATTAAAAGCTCTGGCATCAGTGCGGGGGCAGTCGGTTTTTTCTGTTTTGGGGGATGAAGAGATCATGGCTTCATTGTCGGGGAGGACCGGGAGAGAGCTGAAGCAGATGCATGATGCCGTAGAAAGTTACAGTATTGAAAAAAACAATCTCAGGGTTTCTGATATATATGACGGATTACTTGTGGCAAGTGGCTACATCAAAGCTCTTGAAGCTCAAAAAACCACAGAAGCCGATGGGCGCATAGAGAACCTGATGGAATTCAAGTCTGTAATATATGATTACGAAAAAGAGACCATAGGGGAAGAAGTTTCGCTTACGGGATTCCTTGAAAAAATAGCATTGCTTTCGGATGTGGACAATCACGATCCTTCTGAGAATGCGGTAGTTCTTATGACACTGCACAGCGCAAAAGGTCTTGAGTTTGATTTTGTTTTTATGCCGGGAATGGAAGACGGGCTTTTCCCCGGATGGCGGAAGTTTGATGAAACTGATGAAATGGAAGAAGAAAGAAGACTTTGCTATGTGGGAATGACAAGGGCAAAGGAGAGGCTGTGCTTTACCAGTGCCGCTTACAGGACTATGTATGGAAGAGGGGACTATACAAGAGAATCCTCTTTTTTAAGGGAACTGGACCCAAAACTTACTGAAGGGGATGCCATATTCAGAAAGAGAGAAGAAATAAAGCTGGGAGAAAAAGTGGATCTCGACGGGTTCTCAAAAGAGGAACCGTTAAGACCCTTTGAAGAGAGGTTTTCAGGATCCGGGAATTCTGAGATGCTAAGAAAAGCCGTCAGTGAAGTACATGAAAAGAGCGAAAAAAAAGAAAACTTCATTGTGGGAGATAAAGTTGCCCACAGCAAATTCGGGCCCGGGCTTGTTGTTTCCTCCCGGGGAAAAGTCATCACTGTAATATTTGATAAAGCAGGAACAAAAAAACTTGCGGCTGATATAGCCCCTCTCAGGAAAATAGAAGAATAGGATCGGTAAGGAAGGAAAATGATGGCGGCAAAAGTCAGAGAGATAAATCTGGAAAGCGGTATGCCCGATGGGGGCCAAGCCATGAAGAGAATGATGAACGGCCTTACGACCGCAAAGCAGTCAGGCTGCAGAGCGGTGATACTTATACACGGTTATGGGTCTTCAGGAGCCGGCGGCATTATCAAAAAAGAAGTCGGATCAAAGCTTAGGGATCCATCCCTAAGAGGGATAGTAAGAGATAATGTAAAGGGCGAAAACTGGATCATAAAAAAGAAAGAGTTTCTTGATATCTGTCCGGCTCTCAGGGAGTTTGAAAGGCATATAGACGGGAATAACGGAATAACGGTGGTGATCCTTAAATGAACGGGATAATTTGGAAAAAGAAAAACAGTACGGGGACTCTTTTCACAAGAGAAGAAAACGGCGTTTACTATCTTGGGTTCAAAGCACTGGCAAAAACGGGACTGGTGAAACATGGGTTTTCAACCAGACTGGGCGGAGTAAGTGAAGGATGCTACAGCACCATGAATCTCTCCTTCACCACAGGGGATAAAAAAGAAAACGTTGAAGAAAACCTCAGGCGAATGGGAGATGCTCTTGGAACAATGCCATCTGGCATGACAGCACCTTATCAGGCTCATACTGTAAATGTAAGGAGAGTCGGGGAAAGAGACAAAGGGAAAGGGATAACAAGAGAAAAAGATCCGGAAGAAACGGATGGACTGATGACTGATGTGCCGGGGCTGATGCTTGTGACAGGACATGCAGACTGTCTCCCTCTTTATATAGTTGATACCGAAAGAAGAGCTATAGCCTTAAGTCATTCGGGATGGAAGGGAACAGCACACCGGATCGGACAGATGACTCTTCTTGCAATGAAAAAGGAATTCGGTACGCAACCGGAAAATGTGATAGTAGGTATAGGGCCCGGGATATGTGAAGAATGCTATGAAGTGGGAGAAAATGTTGCTGTTGAGGTAAGAATGAATTTCAATAAAGAAAGCTGGCATGAAATACTGATACAAAAAAAAGAGTTTCATAAGGGTTCCCTGGATCATAATGCAGAAGGTCATAAATATATGATGGATCTTTCAAGGGCGAATGAAATAATATTTGAAGAAGCAGGAGTGAAAAAAGAAAACATTCATACTGCGGATATATGTACTATGTGCAACAGCGATTTGCTTTTTTCCCACAGGAAGATGGGGAAAAAGAGAGGCGGGCAGGCGGCCTTTTTGTGCTTGGAATAAATTGACATTTAATATATAATAATAATATAACTGACACAGTATCCGAATGAAGATTTGAGGTGAAATTGTGAAAAAGATACTTGTTCTGGGAGTTGGGGCACAGGGTTCTGCCGCAGCAAAAAAATTGGATGAAGAACCAATAGTAAGCAGAGTGGTCTGCGCCGATTATGACAGGGAGGCGGTTGACCATCTGGTGGGAGAACTAAGTAAAGGAGAAGGTAAAGTCGTGGATGCCCATGACAAGGGCAGCATTGTGGCGGCAGCAAAGGGAGCGGATCTTATACTGAACGCGCTTCCCTTGGAATGCACAAAAAATGTCCTGGAGGCAGCCCTTGAAGCAGGCACGGATTATCAGGACTATGCCGGCACCACCGCACTTCATGAAGACTGGGTGGAAAATTACAGGATACAGTTTGATGAATACGGACCCAGGTTCAAAGCCATCGGCAGGACGGCAGTAATTGGTACAGGATCTGCACCTGGACTGATATGCGCCGCCACCAGAGATGCGATGAAATATCTCGACACATGCGATACGATATTAAACATTGTATGGGAAGGAGTAATAACAAAAAGATTTCTGCCCTTCTGGTGGTCGCCCGTTACGGCTCTTCATGATATGTCTGAGGATGCTTATGCCTTTGAAAACGGCAAACTCGTAAGGACTCCGGCTTTCGGTATGACCATAAACAGAAAATACCCCTATATGGAAAATGAAATAACTTTTGCGGAACATTGTCATGATGAACCCATCCACTACAGTTTTAATGCCGAAAAATATTTCAAGGGTGTCAAAAACGCTTACTTCAAATATGCGGGAGAAGGAATGGACTTTTGCAGGCCCCTTGCCCGGGCGGGACTTCTTTCACACAAAAAAGAAAGTATAAAAGGAGTGGAAGTTGCACCTTTTGATGTGGTTCTGGCACACCTGCCTCATCCGCCAAAATTCAGGGAGGAAATAAAAGAAATAATTGAAGAAGGCCTTATTTCAGATTCCGGATGCATGGTCATAGAGGCTTACGGCAAAAAGGACGGAAAGGATGTCAAGGTTGAAACGCATGTTATGGCACCGGGACTTCTGGAGTCATACGAAAAGGCCGGGATAACAGCAGAGATGTATCTGACGGGGCAGGGAGGATATCTTTTTTCCAAATTGTTTATTAACGATGAATTCAAGATCCCGGGGCTTTTCACTTCCGATATGCTGACCATGGAGCAGGTGGATCTTTATTTCGAATATGCAAAAGAGCTGGGGATAACCCTTGAAACAAACATAACTGAAATACAAAAAAAATGAAAGTGACATAATGGACGACAAAAAATCCATACAACAGGAGATAAGGGAAAGGACAGCTTTCCTCAAAAAGGCCGCAAAGGCATATTACAGGGATAATGAAGAGATCATCTCAAATTTCCGGTATGATAAATTATATGATGAGCTGCTGGCCCTTGAAAATGAAACAGGCATAATAATGGCCGGCAGCCCTACCCGGCAGGTGGGTTATGAGACTCTTTCCGATCTTGTAAAAGAGGCACACCCTAAGAAAATGCTTTCTCTGGACAAAACAAAAGAGCCAGAAGAACTGATATCATGGCTGGGAGAAAGAAAAGGCATACTTTCATGGAAACTTGACGGTCTCACCATAGTCTTGACCTACAAAGAAGGAAAACTCTTTAAAGCGGTAACCAGGGGCAACGGTGAAGTTGGAGAAGTAATAACAAATAATGCCCGGGTATTCCTGGATCTGCCGCTGGAGATACCTTTTAAAGGAGAAACGGTTTTGAGAGGTGAAGCGGTAATAACTTATTCGGATTTCCAAAAGATAAACGAATCTATACCCGAACTCCAAGCAAAATACAAAAATCCGAGAAATCTCTGCAGCGGTTCGGTAAGACAACTCAATAACAGGATAACAGCAGAAAGAAATGTCAGATTCAGAGCTTTTGCGCTGGTCAGTACCGCACTTTCCGACGGGACGAAAGCAAATATTGAAGATCTGCCGGATTTTGGCGGCTCAAAAGAGAAGCAGATGAAATGGCTAGAAAATCAGGGATTTTATGTAGTCGGATACCGCGTTGTAGACGCAAAAAACCTAAAAGGAACCATAGACTGGTTCGGCCGGAATATCAAAGCTAACGATATACCCTCCGACGGACTGGTACTTTCATATGATGATATCGAATATGGCAGGACTCTTGGCGAAACAGCCAAATTTCCCAGAGATTCCATGGCATTCAAATGGCGTGATGAAACTGCGACCACCAAACTAATGGAAATTGAGTGGAGCGCATCAAGGACCGGGCTCATAAATCCCATAGCATTGTTTGAGCCGGTGCAGCTGGAGGGTACGACTGTGAGCCGTGCATCGCTTCATAATCTCAGTATAGTCGAAGACCTGAAGCTGGGTGTGGGAGATGAAATAGAGGTATATAAGGCGAATATGATAATACCCCAGATAGCCGCCAACTATACAAAGAGCGGGAGTATAGCCCCTCCTCAAAAATGTCCGGTCTGTGGGGGCAGGACTGAAATAAGGGATGAGAACCAGGTCAGGACCCTTTACTGCACTAACCCAAAATGCCCGGCAAAGAAAACAAAAGCATTCAGCCATTTTGCCGGTCGTAATGCCATGAATATAGATGGTATTTCGGAATCCACAATAGAGAAGTTCACGGCAAAGGGATTCATAAAAGAACCCGCTGATTTTTTTCTTCTTGACAGACACAGAAAAGAGATAGAAGAAATGGAAGGATTCGGCGAGAGATCCTATAAGAACCTGTCTGCCGCCATAGAAAAGGCCAGGGAAACTACTGCATCAAGACTTCTTTACAGCCTGGGGATATCAGGAATAGGCTCCGCAAACGCAAAACTTATAGCAAAGCATTGCAAAAATGACTGGCAAAGAATAGAAAGCCTTTCAAAGGATGAGCTCACAAAGATCAATGGTATAGGAGAAGTCATGGCGGATGCCTTCGTAAGATATTTTGCCGATGACCGGAACATAAAAAAAGTCCGTGAGTTGATCAAAGAAATACGTCTGGAGCCCCCCGAAGAATTACCCGAAACAGGAAATCAGGATCTTGAGGGAATGAGTTTTGTTATAACCGGAGGCCTGAACAAATTTGAAAATAGAGATGAGCTGAAAGATCTCATAGAAAAAAGAGGCGGCAGGACCTCGGGGTCTGTAAGCACAAAAACAACAGCACTTATAAACAATGACATGAATTCCGGATCCGCAAAAAACAAGAAAGCTGCAGAGCTTGGAGTGAGGGTCATTTCCGAAGAAGAGTTTTTAAAGGAGTATGATATAGATGCTTAAGATAGGCAAACTTGACAGCGATCTTCTGGAAAAAATAGTTTTCAGGAACATCAAATTCAAAAGACCGGAAGTACTTACAAGACCCGGTATCGGAGAAGACTGCGCAGTAATAGACTACGGTTCATATGAATGTGTTATGTCAACAGATCCAATAACGGCTGCAATAGGAGATGTGGGAAGACTTTCCGTTCATATTTCCTGTAACGATGTGGCATCCAACGGTGTTGAACCTGTAGGAATAATGCTGACGGTACTTCTTCCTGAAGGCACCACCGAAAAACAGGTGGATGACATGATGCACCAGGCGGCTCAGGCCTCCGAAGAGTTGGGTGTCGAAATAATAGGGGGACACACCGAAATAACCAATGCCGTAAATCAGCCGGTAATTGTCTCCGCTGCCATAGGAAGGGGAGAAAAATGGGCTTCTCAGCATACTGAAAACATGAAAGAAGGAGACTATATCCTCATGACAAAAACCGCGGGCATAGAGGGAACTGCCATAATAGCACGGGATTTCGAAAAGCAGCTGAAGAATGTTCTCACAAAAGAAGAGATAAGTGAAGCGATATCCATGCTTGACAAAGTGAGTGTTGTCACAGAAGGTGTTACAGCAGGGAGGATAGGAACCTCAGGGATGCATGACATAACCGAGGGAGGCGTTTTAGGTGCATTGTGGGAGATGTGCCGGATAGGTAAAATCGGTGCTGAAGTTTTCATCGATAAAGTGCCCGTTGAAGAGGTAACAAAAAAAATATGCGAAGAATTTGATATCGACTACCTGAGACTCATATCAAGCGGATGCATGATGATAATGGCAGGACCTGACAAAAAAGATATTCTGATGAGAGAAATAAGCGATGCCGGTATACAGATAACCTGTATAGGAAAGATAAAAAAAGAAGAGCATGGCGTTAAGATGAATGTTAAGGGAGAACTGATAGAAATAGCCCCTCCGGTCACCGATGAGGTTTATAAAGCCCTGGCATATAAAAAGTAACAGGGCATGATTGCCATTGACAGATCATACCTGACCATTTACAATTAAGTAGAAAAAATGCCCTTTGACGGCTCCGCCTGGTATGGTTTGGGTCCTGCGCAATAGGACTCTGTGAACCTTGTCAGGTCCGGAAGGAAGCAGCAATAAGCGGAAGCTCTTATGTGCCGCAGATCAGCCTTCTCCTGCCTGCGGAGCTTTCAAAGGGCGTTTTTATTTATAAGCCGAAAGAACGGCATGGCAGTTTATAGTCATACAAAAGCAGAAAAGGAACGAATATCCATGTACAAAGTTTTGTATCGTGCCTACAGACCGGAAGTCTTCAAAGAGATGCTGGGGCAGGAGCA
>DAIMEC010000030.1:0-11093 GCA_036725465.1 Bacillota bacterium
CATTGTATCACAAAGGGTTGGTGCCTCATTTTTCATTCTTAACTTTACAGACCGGCATTTACTGAAAGGAGATATCAAAATGAAATTTACAGGCTCTCAGATAGTGGCCGAAATACTTCTGGAGCATGGTGTTGATACAGTGTTCGGTTATCCGGGAGGAGCAGCGCTGAATATTTACGATGCCCTTTATGAGTACAGAGATCAGATACGGCATGTACTTTCGGCTCACGAACAGGGAGCCGCCCATGCCGCCGACGGGTATGCCAGAGTCACAGGAAAAACCGGTGTGGTCTTTGCCACAAGCGGACCCGGATCGACAAATCTGGTGACGGGCATCGCCACCGCATATATGGACAGTGTGCCAATGGTGGCCATAACTGCCAATGTTCCGTCCAACCTGGTTGGAAGAGATGCTTTTCAGGAAGTATATATAACGGGAATAACTCTGCCTGTTACTAAGCATAATTTTTTTGTAAATAAGATTGAAGATCTGCCGGGAGCGCTCAATGATGCTTTCAGAATAGCAGGAAGCGGCAGAAAAGGGCCGGTTCTGGTGGATATAACCAAGGATGTGACGGCAGCCACAATAGATTACAAAAGCAGAAAAATGCCCGAGGAACCAAAAAAGGTATCCGGCATAGATGCTGAAGAACTAAAAAACATTGCCGATATTATAAATAAATCAAAAAAACCCCTTGTATATCTGGGCGGAGGCGTAAGAGCCGCCGGAGCCGGCGAGGAACTGGGTGCTTTTTTAAAAAAAGGAGATATCCCGGCTGCTCATACAATAATGGCCGCAGGAGTTCTTGATGCCGATGATCCTCATAATTCGGGGCTTATAGGCATGCATGGGACCATAGCCTCCAACAGGGCTGTGGATAATGCGGATCTTCTTTTGGCCATTGGGACCAGATTCAGTGACAGAGTTGCATTGAACCCCAAGAAATTTGCAAAGAAAGCCACCAGGGTACAAATAGATATAGATAAAAGTGAAATCAACAAAAATGTTCTGGTAGACATAGGCATGGTTTGCGATGCAAAGGACTTTTTTACAGCTTTGATGCCTTTAATTGAAAAAAAGGACAGATCCGAGTGGGTCGGCGAGGTAATGGAACTTAAAAAAACAACAGGAGATGTCAAATGCGATGATGCGGAGCTTCATCCCAGCGAAATAATAGGCACCGTCTGCGATATGACCGATAAGGAAACAGTCTATGTAACCGATGTAGGTCAGCATCAGATGTGGGCCGCTCAGTATCTTAAGCATGACAAGACATGCTGCTTCCTTACCAGCGGAGGATTGGGAACGATGGGGTTCGGCTATGGAGCTTCCATAGGAGCCCAGGTCGGTGCTCCGGGCAAAAGAGTCATACATTTCACCGGAGACGGCTCTTTTCACATGAACCTCAATGAAGCATGCACAGCAGTGAGCCAGCAGCTTCCTATAATAACAATAATAATGAATAACAGTGTTCTGGGAATGGTTTATCAGTGGCAGACATCATTCTACGGAAGCCGTTTTTCAGCTACAGAACCCGGAAGAAAAACGGATTTCGTCAAACTGGCTGAGGGCTTCGGACTCAAAGGATTCAGAGCTTCAAACATGGATGAGTTTACGGATGCATTCAAAAAGGCACTGAAGGAAAAAGGCCCTGTGTGGATAGAATGCATAATAGGCAAAAATGAAAAAGTTCTTCCCATGATACCGGCGGGCGGGACAGTTGAAGATATGATAATAGGATAGAAAGGAGATGACGATGGCTTTAAAAAAAGAAGTGATAAGTATTTTTGTCGACAACCAGTCGGGAGTATTGGCCAGAGTAGTCAGTCTCTTTGGCAGGCGGGGATTCAACATTGATTCCCTTACTGTATCGGCAACGAACGATCCCTCGATTTCCAGGATAACCATAGTGTTCAAGGGCGATGATCTTTCCCTGGCACAGATAATTTCACAAACAGAAAAACTTGAAGTTGTCAGAGATATTTTTACCCTTGAAAAAGAAGGCAGTCTTTTCAGAGAACTGCTGCTGCTTAAGGTGAAAGCCGGCAAAGAGGAGCGAACAACCGTAAAAGAAATAGTTGATATATACAGAGGAAAAATAATTGATCTTTCAAAGGAAAGCATGATTATAGAAATCACGGGGGCGCCTGAAAAAATCGACGGTCTCATGAATATGCTAAGCTGCTATGAAATCGTAGAAGTGTGCAGAACAGGAATAACGGCCATTGAAAGAGGATGGCAGGAAAAGGAGAAAAAAAATGATTAAAAAGTATTACGATCAGGATTGTGACTTAAAACTTCTGGACGGCAAGACAATTGCTGTGATCGGATTCGGAAGCCAGGGACATGCCCATGCTCAAAACCTTAAAGAAAGCGGATGCAGTGTGGTTGTAGGCTTAAGACCTGATTCAAAAAGTGCAAAGTCTGCAAGGGATGCCGGACTTGATGTTATGGATGTGGAAAGCGCTGCTGAAAAAGGCGACATTGTTATGATGCTGGTCCCGGATGAAAAGGCTGCCGATATTTATAACCGGCAGGTGGCACCCCACATGAAAGAGGGGAATGTGCTGATGTTCGCTCACGGGTTCAATATACATTATCAGCTGATCAAACCCGATGAGTGCCTGGATGTTATAATGGTTGCCCCAAAGGGGCCGGGACATACGGTGAGAAGCCAGTATATGGAAGGCAAAGGAGTTCCCAGCCTTATAGCGGTACATCATGACAGGTCCGGAAAAGCCAGGGATTACGCTCTTGCATATGCCAGCGGAATAGGTGCGGGCAGAGCCGGGATACTTGAAACATCATACAGAGAAGAGACGGAAACAGATCTTTTCGGAGAGCAGGCCGTTTTGTGCGGTGGAGTCACGGAACTTATGAAAGCCGGCTTCGAAACTCTGGTTGAAGCGGGATATGAGCCGGAAATGGCTTACTTCGAATGCATACATGAAATGAAACTGATCGTTGATCTTATAAACAGCGGCGGATTTGAGATGATGAGAAAATCCGTATCGAATACAGCTGAGTACGGGGATTATTATGCTGGAAAACAGATAATAACAGAAGATTCCAGAAAAGCGATGAAACAGATACTTGCAAGGATACAAAACGGCGAGTTTGCCAGTGAATTCGTCAGTGAAATGTCATCGGGCAGACAGGCAAGATTCCTGACTACCAGGATGAAAGAAAATGAGCACCAGCTTTGCAAAACCGGTGCAGAGCTGAGAAAGATGATGAGTTGGTTGAAAAAATGAAAGAACGAAGCGATAAAATAACCAGGGGGATCGAGAGAGCTCCCATAAGAAGCCTTCTTTATGCTTTGGGTTATACAAAAGAAGAGCTGGAGAGGCCGCTTATAGGAGTCATTTCAGCCCACAGTGAAATCGTGCCTGGCCATATGAATCTGGACAAGATCACAGATGCTGTAAAAGCGGGAGTAAGGATGGCCGGAGGAACTCCGATAGAAATGCCATCCATAGGAGTATGTGACGGCATAGCCATGGGACATGAAGGCATGAAATACTCCCTTGCCAGCAGAGAGCTTATTGCAGACAGTGTAGAGACCATGATACAGGCACATATGATGGACGGGATGGTGCTTGTCCCAAACTGCGACAAGATAATTCCGGGCATGGTCATGGCTGCTGTCAGGGTCAATATCCCCACGGTGGTATGTTCCGGAGGGCCAATGATGGCCGGGAACGTTGATGACGAGGAAGTAAGCCTTTCAAAAATTTTTGAGGCAGTGGGAGCCAGAAAAGCAGAAATGATAGATGATGACGAGCTTACAAGATATGAGCAGGGAGTTTGTCCGGGATGCGGTTCATGCGCAGGTATGTATACTGCCAATAGCATGAACAGTCTTTGTGAGGCCATTGGTATCGCTTTGCCGGGAAACGGTACGATACCTGCTGTCCACAGTGACAGACTTCGTCTCGCCAAACATGCGGGCATGGCAATAATGGACCTTCTCAAAAATGACATAAAAGCAAAAGATATAATAAATAAAAAATCCATCGGAAATGCTCTTGCATGTGACATGGCACTGGGCTGTTCCACCAACAGCGTTCTTCATCTGCTGGCCATAACCCATGAAGCCGGCATAGAACTGGATCTTTCCGTGTTTAACGAGTACAGTGCAAAAGTGCCAAACCTTTGTCATCTGGCACCGGCAGGACCTCATCACATGCAGGATCTTAACAAAGCGGGAGGCATACAGGCTATTTTCAGTGAACTTGATAAAAAGGGAATAATAGACAGAGATGTCATTACTGCCACCGGAAAAACAGTGGGAGAAAACATAAAGGGCATAAAGGTAAAAGACAGTAAAGTAATAAGGCCGATAGATGATCCCTACAGTGAAACGGGAGGCCTTGCTGTTATGTGGGGCAATATAGCCAGGGAGGGCTGTGTTGTAAAAAGAAGTGCGGTTTCTCCTGAAATGCTGGTCCACAAGGGACCTGCCAGGGTTTTTGACAGCGAAGATGAAGCAATAAATACCATATACGAAGGAAAAATAAATGACGGGGATGTGGTGGTCATAAGGTACGAAGGACCTAAGGGAGGCCCGGGCATGAGGGAAATGCTGAATCCCACAAGCGCCCTTGCCGGAATGAAAAAAGACAAAACAGTTGCGCTTATAACAGATGGAAGATTCAGCGGGGCTTCAAGGGGTGCGTCCATAGGTCATGTCTGCCCTGAAGCAGCCAGCGGCGGAGAAATAGGGCTCATAAAAGAGGGAGACATCATCGAGATAGATATCCCTTCAGCCAAACTGAACGCAATGGTTTCGGATGAAGAATTTGCCGAGAGAAAAAAACAGCAGAAGATGCCGGCATCTTCCGTAACGAAGGGATGGCTGGTAAGATACAGGAGAAATGTTGCCGGGGCATGCAAAGGTGCCGTTATGGAATAGGAGAAAGGTATTTTGTATAGTCCGGGAAAGAGCGAAAATTTATGAAAATGAAAATCGGATGCCACCTTTCTGCCGCCGGAGGCTATGAAAAAATGGGAAGAGAAGCTCTTTTTATAGGAGCTTCCACTTTTGCTTTTTTTACCAGGAATCCCAGAGGAGCCAGATCAAAGGAGACAGACGAAAAAGATATAGGTGCGCTCCGAAAGATCATGGAAGATAAGGAGTTTGCCCCACTGGTGGCTCATGCACCTTATACATTGAACCCCTGTTCCGCTGATAAAAAAGTAAGAGATTTCGCTTTTTTTGTAATGGAAGACGATCTTAAAAAAATGCAATACCTTCCGGGAAATTATTATAACATTCATCCCGGGAATCATCTTGGACAGGGAATCGAAAAGGGAATAGAACTTACTGCAGAGTTGCTTAACAAAATAATAAGACCGGAGTACGAGACTACGGTACTTCTTGAAACTATGACAGGTAAAGGTACAGAGATCGGCAGTGTGTTTGGCCAGCTCAGTGATATAATAGAAAGGGTCCGGCAAAAAAACAAAGTCGGTGTCTGCATTGACACATGTCATATAAGCGATGCGGGATATGACATAAAAAATTCCCTTGACGAAGTTATTGACGAGTTCGACCGCACTATAGGTCTAAAATATCTTAAGGCCATGCATATAAATGACAGTTTGAATATCATGGGCGCAAAAAAAGACAGACATGCCAGACTGGGGGAAGGGATCCTTGGCCTTGACACCATAATAAATGTAGTAAATCATCCGGATCTAAAGGCGCTGCCGTTTATACTGGAAACACCCAATGAACTTGAAGGATACAAAAGAGAAATAGAACTATTGAAAGAAGCATATAAAGGATGAAGAAACTAAAAGAAGCAAAAACAAGGAATATGACAAATGAAAAAAATCTGCAAAAGGATGTCTTTGAAATCATAGAAAAGATCAGAACTGAAGGAGATGCGGCAGTTTTGTCATATAATGAAAAATTTGACGGAAGCAAAAGAACGGATCTTCGCATATCAAAAAAAGAAATAGACGAAGCCTATACACTTACAGAGAAAGAAGACCCCTGTTTTATTTCGGACATAAAAAAAGCAGCGGCAAATATAAAGGCCTTTGCCCAAAAGCAGATGGAGACATTTACTGATATAGACGAGTTCTCTCCGGCGGAAGGAATAAAACTGGGACACAGAATAATACCCTTATCATCCTGTTGCTGCTATGTACCCGGAGGAAACTATCCTCTTTACTCCACAGCTCTCATGCTTTGTATTCCCGCAAAAACAGCAGGAGTAAAAAGAGTAACCGCATGTTCTCCGCCCATCAAGGGAAGCGGGAAAATATCACCAAAGACCATAGTAGCCCTTGATACAGCAGGAGCGGATGAGATATATGCGCTGGGAGGGGCACAGGCTGTGGCAGCCTTTTCTTATGGTACCTGTCAGATAAAACCGGTTGATCTCATAGCCGGCCCGGGAAACCGGTATGTGACTGAGGCCAAGAGACAGTGCTACGGACAGGTGGGCATAGACTTTCTTGCAGGCCCCAGCGAAGTTCTTATCATTGCCGATGAGACAGCTGAAGCGGAAATCATAGCTGCCGACATACTTGCCCAGTCGGAGCATGATATCATGGCCAAAGGTATAGCGCTGGTTACGGATGAAAGAAAAGGAAAAGAAATAATAGAGGCAGTAAAAAGACAGTTAAAAGACCTTAAGACGGCGGATATTGCAGAAAAAGCATGGAAGGATAACGGAGAAGTGTTGGTTTTTGATGATCTTGATGAAATAATAGAATATGCCAACGATCATGCCCCGGAACATCTGGAGGTATTTGTGGCAGAGAGGGACGAGAAAGACCTGTGTAAGAAACTGAAGAATTACGGTTCTCTTTTTGTGGGTCGTAATGCGGCTGAAGTTTTTGGTGATTATGCCACAGGCACCAACCATACGCTGCCGACCGGAAGAGCTGCCAGGTATACAGGCGGCGTCTGGATTGGCACTTTCTTGAAAGTATGTACACATCAGAGATTGACCCCGGAGGGAATGAACGATATTTCGGATCTGGTCTCCCGTCTTGCAGAGGGAGAAGGACTTTTTGCACATGCAAAAGCCGCAAAGATACGGAAATAGTCAGACTTTTTACCAAGGGGTTTACAAGCCCCTTTTTTGTTGCTATAATACGCACTTGTACGGTGTATCGCTTTAACTTGATAACGCAATAAACAAATAATAAAGAAAAGCGAAAAAAGAAAAGGAAAATAAAATGGAATTTGAAACAGCAGATCTGAAACCGGAAGAAATAGTAACTCTTAAACTAAGAGGAATTTTTCGGAAACAGGGCTATAAAAAGTATAAAATGAGCAGGTTTGAAGAATACGGACTTTATGCTGCCAACAAAGATTTTCTTGGCGGAGATAAAGTCATAACCTTTACGGATCTGGACGGGAGACTTCTGGCCCTTAAACCGGACGTTACTTTAAGCATAATAAAAAACACCAGAGCCGATCTTTCTTCGCAGGAAAAGCTTTATTACATAGAAAATGTGTACAGAGAAAGCAAGGAGAGCCATACTTTCAAGGAGATACCCCAGGTTGGCCTGGAATTCATAGGCAAAGTGGGAAAAGAAGGTATCATAGAAACCGTATGTCTTGCAGCAGAGACTTTGAAGACAGTCAGCAGAAATTATGTACTGGAGATATCACACATGGATTTTGCGGTGGAGTTGCTTCAGAGCATGGATCTTAATAAAGAGGAGTATTTTCACATCCTTAGACTGATAAGGAGCAAAAATGCCGATGGGATCAAAACTGCATCGGAAAAAGCGGGCCTTACGGAAAAACAGACAGAAAAGTTGTGCAAACTTACGGAACTTTACGGCAGTGTGCAGAAGACTTTGAACTCTGCCCGCAAACTTGTCATAAATGACACTATGGAAGATGCACTTGTACAGCTTGAAAAAGTATGCAGGGGGATATCGGCATCGGGGATCACCGGCAGGCTGCAGATAGACCTTTCCATGGTAAATGATATTGACTATTACAACGGGATCATTTTCAGAGGATATCTAAAAAACCACCGGTCCAATGTTCTGGCGGGAGGCCAGTATGACAAAGCACTGAGGCTTTTCGGCAAAAAAGCAGAAGGGATAGGCTTCGCTTTGTATCTAAATGAAATAAGCCGGGAAGAAAAAATAAAAAGACAGACATCAAAAAACAAAAAACATCAGATGCTCAGTATAGCTCTTCCCAAGGGACGTTTGGGCAGCAGGGTCTACAAGCTCCTTGAACAGGCAGGATACGGGTGCCCCGGATATGACGGAAAGAACAGGAAGCTGGTAATTGAAAACAAACAAAAAGGTATAAGGTATCTTTTCGTGAAACCTGCCGACGTGGCGGTTTATGTGGAGCATCATGCGGCGGATCTGGGCATAGTAGGAAAAGATATAATAATGGAAACAGAGCCTGATGTTTACGAGCTTATGGATCTGAAGACAGGGATATGCAGCATGGTAACGGCAGCACCGAAGGGATATAAAGAAGACACAGACAGGACACTGAAAGTGGCAACGAAATATGTAAATGTGGCAAAACAGTATTATCTTGAAAAAAACAGAGATATAGAAATAATCAAACTTAACGGCAGCATTGAACTGGCACCGATACTGGGACTTTCAGACATTATTGTTGACATTGTTGAGACCGGCAGCACAATAAAGGAAAATGATCTTGAGATAATAGAAGGGTTCAGACAGATCAGCGCATTTTTGATCGCCAACAGATCGAGCTTTAAATTCTGCAACAAAATGATCACAGAAATGACAGAAAGATTAAGGGGTATAATAGGATGAGCAGATTCGTCAGAAAAGATTTTTTGGCACTTATGCCCTACTCTCCCGGTCAACAGCCTGAGGAGAAAATGATAAAGCTTAACACAAACGAAAACCCCTATCCTCCTTCGCCCGGGGCAGTGGATGCCATCGGAAAAATCAGTACCGATGAGTTAAGGCTTTACTGGGATCCTGAAGCTTCAGAGGCAAAAAATGCAATAGCGGAGCATTACGATATTGAAAGTAGCAGGGTCATGGTGACAAACGGATCCGATGAGGCTCTGGCTTTTGCCTTTCATGCCTTCGGAGAGAAAATATGTTTTCCTGAAATAACATACAGTTTCTACAAAGTTTTTGCTATGGCAACAGGCAGCCATGCGGTCACTTTTCCTTTAAAAAAAGATATGATCATAGACATAACAGATTACAAGAAATTCTCCGGAACTGTTATTCTTGCAAATCCCAATGCGCCCACAGGCATAGCACTTTGCCGTGAACAGATAAGAGAGATAGTTTTATCAGATCCGGACAGGCTGGTGATCATCGATGAGGCATATGTGGATTTCGGGGCAGAAAGCTGTATATCCCTGGTGAAAGAATATGACAATATACTGGTGATACAAACCATGAGCAAATCCAGAAGTCTGGCTGCCATGAGAATAGGATTTGCACTGGGAAGCAGAGATGTAATAGCGGATCTGAATAAGATAAAATACAGCTTTAATCCATACAGTATGGACCCCTTTGCCACAGCGGCAGCAAAAGCAGCAATAGAAGATGAAGCATACTTCATAAAGACAACAGCAGAAATAATAAGGACCCGTGAAAAGACAGCGGCAGGATTAAGAGATCTGGGTCTTGAAGTGATTCCCTCAAAAACAAATTTTTTGCTGGTTTCCGGGGGCAGGGAGTATTTTGAAAAACTAAAGGAGAAAAAAATACTGGTAAGATACTGGGATGAAAATTTCTTAAGAAACTGGGTAAGGATAAGCATCGGAACGCCTGGTCAGATGGAAAAGCTCTTGAAAGCTACGAAGGAGATAATATGCGAAAAAGTGAAATAAAAAGGAAAACAGCCGAAACGGACATATCCATATCCCTTGATATTGACGGAAACGGCAATTATGATATCAGAACAGACTGCGGATTTTTTGATCATATGCTGGAGCTTTTCACAAGACACGGCCGTTTTGATGTTTCCTTGAAATGTAAAGGCGACAGCCATGTTGACTATCACCATACGGTGGAAGATACGGGCATAGTCATGGGTAGGGCTTTCAGGGAGGCGCTGGGAGACAAAAAAGGCATAAAAAGATACGGAAGCATGATAATGCCCATGGATGAAGTTTTGATGCTTTGTGCTTTGGATATCAGCGGAAGATGCTTTTTGAATTTCGGTGTCGAATTCAAAGTTATGAAGGTAACTTCTGGAGAAACAGAAGAAAGACCTATGATGGCCGGTCTTTTCGATACGGAACTTGTATCCGTATTCCTGGATGCTTTTTGCCGGGAACTGGGCCTTACTCTCCATGTGATGAAATTATCCGGAGAGAACACCCACCATATAATTGAGGCGGTTTTCAAAGGACTGGGCAGAGCACTGGCATCGGCAGCGGAAATAGATCCGAAAGCAAAAAACGAAATACCTTCAACAAAAGGAGTACTTTGATGATAGCAGTAGCAGATTACGGAGTCGGTAATCTTTTTTCCCTTTGTGCTTCTCTGAAATACCTTGGTATTGATACAGAAGTAACAAAAGATCCGAAAAAAATAAAAGAAGCGGAAAGGATAATACTGCCGGGGGTAGGAGCCTTTGGCGACGCAATAAAAAAACTTGAGGAATGCGGTCTTTCCGAAGTGATAAAGAAAGAAGCCAAAAAAGGAAAACCACTTTTGGGCATATGCCTCGGTATGCAGCTTCTTTTTGAAAGGAGTCTTGAATACGGCATACACAGCGGACTAGGGCTGATTGAAGGGGAAGTGCGATCCATAGCAGATGATATGCCTAAGGAAGCAAGATCCGGGTTCAAGGTGCCGCATATCGGATGGAACAGACTTGATATTGATGAAAGCGAACCGCTTTTCAAATATATAAACAACGGAGAGTATGTTTACTATGTTCATAGCTTTTATGCCGGAAAATGCACTGAAAATACTATCGCATCATCGTATCACGGCATAAAAATAACAGGTGCCTGCCGCAGGGGCAGCATCTGGGGTACCCAGTTCCATCCCGAAAAAAGCGGAAGAGTGGGACTTGATATACTGAAAGCATTTGGGTCTGTAAAGTAGAAATGAAAAAATGAGGCCATGAGAATAATGTTTCTGCAAG
>DAIMEC010000031.1:0-10812 GCA_036725465.1 Bacillota bacterium
AAGAAATAATTGAAGCTGCGGGAAAGGCCCCCTCAGGCAAAAACATCCAGAACTGGCACTTTGCAGTAATAAAAGGGCAGGATATGAAAGACGATATAGCCGCAATAATAACCGAAAAAAATGAATCCATAGCCCTTGAAATGGAAAAAAATGACAAGTTAAAAGCAGATCGCTTCAGGAAATTCTGCAAAAACTTTACTGTTTTTTTCACAAAAGCAGCAGTACTTACAGTAGTCTATTCCACATTCTATAAACCTTCGGGTTTTTTGGAATATGAATCAATAGGCATCGATCCAACCGGGGAGCTGGTAACAAAAAGAAACCCGGGAATGCAGAGTCTTGGCGCTGCCCTCGAAAATTTCACCTTGAAGGCAATAGACATGGGATACGGTTCATGCTGGCTTACCAGTGCAAATTATGCCTCCAATGAGATCGAAGAATACATAAAAAACAAAACAGGTTTTGAAAAGGAAGGATTTTTCATGTCCGCTCTCATGTCTCTTGGTATCCCGGAAGAAAACCAAAAAAGCCCCTCAAAGAAGGACATTGATGAGATATGTACTTTTCTCAAATAAAAATCATGATATAAGGGCGGCAGCAGCCTGCGAAAACCCTATAAACACCATGGATAAAATGGCTAATGCCATTATATATGCCGGAATGCCTCTGAAGGCTTCCGGTATATTATTTGCCTTATCTATCTTGTATTTCATGCCGGCAAAAATCAGCATTGCGCCTGTGAAGCCCAGCCCTGCACCAAGGGCACAGTAAACAGCCTCAAAATATGTGAACCCCTGATCTGTATTTATGAAAGCTATTCCCGCAACAGCACAATTGGCAGATATCAAGGAGCTTGTGCATCCCATGCTTTCCCAATATGAATGTGCTGCTTTTTTCAAAACTGCAGTCACCAGATATCCTGCAAGAAATATAAGCGGAATGAACAGGAATATACGGAAATACTCCAAATCAAAGGGAACCAGCCAGTACCTGTCAAGAGGCCATGTAAACAGAGTGGCCCCTATCATTGCAAATGTAACTGCCAGGCCCATTGCCGCCGATCTTCCCGCACTTGCCGGGAGTTTGATCAGAGAACAGGCGCCCAGTGCTTTGGCTAATACTATATTGTCCACCAGGACCATTGTCATCATTATGATAATTATTTCTTTCATGATGATATTTCTTCCTCTTCTATGTGATTATTTTTGGCATTTTTTTGTTTTTGCGAAATCATTCTGTTTATATGTTTAATCAACGCCGCCAGCAGTGAAAGCAGGAAAAACCCTCCGGGCAAAAGAACAGCAAAGGGCAGCAGAGTCATATCTTCAGCAAATACAGGATCACCAAACAAAGTTCCCTTTCCAATGGATTCCCTTATGATACCCATTAAAAGAAGGATAATCAGAAATCCCATTCCTGCTCCAAGACCGTTAAAAAGTGTCGGCAAAGCAGGATTGTTTCTTGCAAATCCGTTGACACTTTCTATAACTATGCAGTTTACAGCAATAAGGGGAATGAATATGCCGACTTCTTCTGTTACATATGGGAACCATGAAGAAAAAAGCATCTGTATCACGGAAGTTATTGCAGCTATTATGATAATATGACTGGCGCAGGCAGCTTTTTCGGGTATTATACTTTTCATCAGAGTTACCGGCAGCGAAGACAAAAGGAGCACTAAAAGAGTTCCGCAGCCCAAAAGGAGTCCGGAATAAGCGCTATCTGTCACTGCCACGGCGGGACATATTCCCGCCGCCATAACAAGAACAGGGTTTTCCGTCAGTATTTTTTTTGTAAAGGATCTGTGATCAATCATTATCTTTTTCCTTGTCTTTTTCTTTGTCTTTTTCCTTTTCCTGCTTTTCTTTTTCTTTTGCATCTTTTATGGCCTTTTCGGCATTTTTTACGAAAAACTCATTTTGTTTCAATAACAATATGGAGTTTCCGCATATTATTTTTTCTGTTCTTTCCTTCTGCTTTACTACTTTTTGCAGAGCAGCATACTCAAGGATCTTGTGAGTACCGAAAACAACTGCCGCAGAAACCACGAAAAAACATATTATAACTGCCAGGGGCACCATATATTTATCAAAAAAACTCTTTTCACTCATATGGCATCACCTTTTTTTCTATGCACTACTGCTTTCTCTATCCTTTTGTCCATAATATCTATATAGGGGGTTACCATATTCATAAAAAGTATTGCAAATACAACTCCGTCTATATTAATTCCGCTCATTCTGATCCCCATGGACAAAACCCCTGCACAAATGCCGAATATTATTTTTCCTGTCCTGCCTTTTGGTGTTGTTGCGTTATCTCCCGCAAGGAAAAACGCCCCGATAAAGGTACTACCTGCAAGCAGATGAAACAAAGGGTCTTCTCCCGGTATCAGAATTGATGTTCCCAAAACACCCAAAAGAAAAGAAACAGGCATCAGTGGGGAAATCACTTTTTTCCATATCAGGAATGCTCCCCCGATCATTATCGTCAGCACACAAACGCTGCCGGCTCCGCCGCTTATGAATCCAAGAAACATTTCTATATATGTGGGCATCTCTTCTGTCTTTCCCAGTGCCCAAAGCATCAAAGGACTTTGTGCGGCAGTATCCCCCTGTGAGGATGCGACGCTGGGTAATGAAAGATTTATAATGTATTCGGGAAAACATACCGCAAGAAAGGCATATCCCCCTGCGGCAGGATTTACAAAATTTTGTCCCAGACCTCCAAATATCATCTTTGCGACAACTATAGCGAAAAAACATCCTGCTACCGCCATCCAGTAGGGGAACTCTGATGGTAACAGAAACGCCAGTATAACCCCCGTTACCGCCGCACTGGAATCTTTTAGGGCAATCTTCTTTCCGGCCGCCAGGCAAAACAAAAGTTCAAACAAAATGCATGCAGCAACACAAATCACCGTCAGTATGATCACTCTTGCACCAAAAATATATGTTCCTGCGGCCAGAGTCGGGAAAAGGGCTATCAGTACCAGTGCCATCATTTTTTCCGGTTCGGGTATATCACTTTTGGGGATTTTTCTCAAATCATTCATAACGTTAATACAATATCACAAAGCTCTATTTTTTTCTACTGTAAATCTCTCTTCACTTCAAGTACTGCTATGGAAATTAGAGTGTTTTGACTTGACAAACAAAAGCAGCTTATGTATCATATAATTAAATAGTTGTTTAATTGTTTAATTGTTTTATGGAATAAAATTCAGAAAGGATCAGATATGGCAAAATCTTTTAACCTGCCTCATGATCATGATGTGAATACAAGCTCACTGCTTGAGGATATCCCCGGTGATGATGCCTTTGAGAAAGCTTCCGGTATATCGGCTCTGCTTTCCGATGCCAGGCGCCTTGAAATATTATGGCTTCTTTGTCATGTGGAAGAATGTGTGATAAACATTGCCGCAATAATGAAAATGACTTCTCCTGCAATCTGCCACCATCTCAGGTTACTGAAACAGTCCGGACTTATAAAAAGCCGGAAAGGCGGGAAAGAAGTTTATTATTCGGTTTCAGATCCCGGTAAGGCTGAAGCATTGAAGAGACTGATCAAAAGCATGCTTGAAATAAATTAAAATATATGGGTGTTCCCATGTAAGGAGTTCTTTATGTCGCTGAACAAAAGTCAAAAAAAAATAATTTTACTTATATCCGCAGCTTCTTTGTTTTTTGCAGCCGGAGAGTTTTTTGCTTTCTTTGGTAATGATTTTTTACGTCATTATATATCTTTAACACTTTTTCTGATGGCATACGTTACTGCCGGTTTCGATACAGTGATCAATGCTGTCAAAAACATATTGCACGGACAGGTTTTTGATGAGAATTTCCTTATGACCATTGCCACCATAGGTGCCCTGGCCCTGAAACAGTTTGATGAAGCGGCTGCAGTTATGATTTTCTTCCTTCTTGGAACTTTTTTTGAGAATTTCGCCGTTTCCAGATCCCGGGATTCCATTTCACGTCTCATGGATATAAAGCCCAACTATGCAAATCTACTTTGTGAAGACCATGAAGAAAAAGTGACTCCTTATGATGTGGCTCCCGGCCGGATCATAATTGTCAGGCCGGGAGAAAAAATCCCTCTGGACGGAATCGTCACAGAAGGGTCTTCTTCGGTGGACACTTCCGCCCTTACAGGAGAGTCCATCCCAAAAGATGTTTTCCCGGGAGATGAAGTTGTAAACGGATGTATAAACAGAAACGGTCTTCTGAAAATAAAAGTAACCGATACATATGAGGATTCCACTGTTTCCAGGATACTCGAAATGACTGAAAAAGCCGCCGACAGAAAAGCTCCATACGAGAAATTCATTACCCGCTTTGCAAGATACTACACTCCCTTTATTTTATTTGCGGCTCTTGTTGTTGTATTCCTGCCGCCCCTTTTGTTTCCAAATCAGATTTTTACGGACTGGGTCTACAGAGCACTTATTTTCATTATGATATCCTGTCCCTGTGCCCTTGTGGTTTCCGTTCCTCTCACTTTTTTCGGAGGCATAAGCAAAGCAGCCGGATCCGGCATACTGGTCAAGGGGGGAAACTATCTTGAAGCTTTGTCAAAAATTGAGATCGCCATTTTTGACAAAACGGGCACGCTGACCAGCGGTGATTTTTCAGTCAGCTATGCAAAGGCTCTTCATATGGACTCATTCAAGCTCCTGGAACTGGCAGCCCATGCTGAAAACTATTCGAACCATCCCATAGCTCTTTCAATAAAAAAAGCCTACGGCAAAACATTGGATACTGAACGCATAGAGGATGTGAAAGAGGTTCCCGGCAAGGGCATGATTGCACTCATAGATGACAGGCTTTTATATGTCGGCAATGAAAATATGATGAACAGCAAAGGCTTCTTCGATCTGCCGGAAGATGAGTCATGTTCCCTGGTGCATTTGGCTTTTGAAGAAGAGTATCTTGGATATATAGCTGTTTACGACACCATAAAGGAAGATGCGGAAGAAACCATCAGAAGAATAAAGGATGCCGGAATCAAAAAAACCGTTATGCTCACCGGGGACCGGCGTGAAGTTGCCGATGAAGTCGCCAAAAAAACCGGTATAGATGAAGTCAAAAGCGACCTTCTCCCCGGGGGAAAAGTTGCTGTCGCAGAAAAAATGATCTCTGTAAACAGAGCGAAAAAAGGAGGCAAAGTGGCTTTCATAGGCGACGGTATAAATGACGCCCCCGTCATTGCCAGAGCCGATATAGGAATATCCATGGGAAACATGGGCTCGGCTGCCGCAATGGAAGCTTCTGATATCATCATAATGGATGACAGGCTTTCCTCCCTCTATAAAGCTATCCTGATATCAAAAAAGACCCTTTCCGTGGCAAAGCAAAATGTTGTTTTTTCCCTCGCTGTAAAAGGAGTCCTGCTTGTTCTTGGAGCCTTCGGTATCGCTTCTATGTGGTCTGCTGTCTTTGCGGATGTGGGAGTGTTGCTTATTGCTGTTTTGAATGCCTTGCGTTCTATGAGAGGAAATGAATAAATTAAACATCTGATAATTGCTATTTAAGGCCGTGTACCCGCCGACCAGCCGTCAGCAGCCTGATTACCATATACTATCTTTCCCGTGGAATCGCATTTCCCCCAGTAGTCCCCTATCTTTACCGCCACATAGTCTATACTTATTTCCCCATTTGATCTTGTGACGTATACTTTTCCATCGCTTACTTCACCATACACAGAACTCTCCCTATATATTTCCGCCATCTCCCGGCTTGCATATATGATATGCAGTGAAGTGTCCTGGGGATCGTGCCTTTTATATCCTCTTATTTCATTGTTTGAAGCTGCCAGAAAAGCAATCGGGTTGCTGTTCCATGTTATCTCATACATACCGTTAAGAGAGTCAAAATAATCTTTGAAAATATAATAAAATATTTCTGCATTGTCTCCCATCTTCTCTCTTTTTTCTTCGTAGGTAAGTTCCAGAGACGAATCGTTTACATTAACAAGGCCTTCCACGGAAAATGCGGGGGATTCCTCTTCGTTTTGAATCAATATGGGTTTTAGTATGCCGGTTGTTGAATAAACAGTTCTGTTGCCCTCTTTATTTTTAACTTCTATTATTACTTTCAGCTTCTCTGTTCCCTGAGAAGATACCGTCATTGATATTGTTTTACCGCTGTAAAACGATCTGCCATATTCCAGTCTGGCCTCTTCGGGGTTCGCCGTCTCGCCGTAGACCAGATACCCTTCATTGTTCACGGCAAAAAATCTGGTACCGGAATCATATATGATCTTGTTTCCCGAGGTGGAAAGAGTATCACTTTTTGCTGTCTTTGTACGGATACTTTCCATAACATTGTTTGCTATCTGCTGTGCATCAGCCTTCTCCCCGCTGCGGTCAAATATATTGCCTATTGGCGATATAATGGCAAATGCCACACTAAGAAAAATAAGACATACTGCAAGTCCCACTATTATCTCCACCAGCGTGGCTCCTTTGTTGTTTTTTTTGATTATTTTCATTTTCATGTATATCACTGCCATTCCGAAACAGTAGTGTTCCATGAGGACCAGCCGCTTCCCGAAGATGAGACCCTTCCGGCATCAACCGATCCTGCCCCCGTATATTGATATTTGGTACTTTTCATATCATACTTATACACCTTGACCCCCGTGGCGCCTTCCAGGCTGGTGTAATGTCTGTCTGCTACGAAAAAAATGTAATAGCCGTTTTCTGTATTTACTATTGACCACGAAATTAAATCAGCAAATGACTTTTGCTCTGTTGTAAGGGCGGTATAAACAGCAAATGCAAAACCGTCTCCCGCATTGGGATCACTGGAATCCACCCCGTCTATCCTTTCTCCTGTGAATGCCCCGTCCGTTTGAGGCAGGCTCCCTGCCCGGGCTTTTGCAAATTTCTGTGCTATTGATGCCATGGTCTCTTCTCCCAGCTGATGAGTGGTTTTCTCATCATTTTTGGGAGAAAAATATGTTATTGCGGTTTGTTTTTTTATATTTATGTTTTCATAAAAAGTATTGCCGTCAAAGACTATCGTCATGGTTCCTGTTCCTGTTACCGGTGCCGTGTCATTTTCTGCGGCCTTGATCTCGTTTTCAAGGTCTCTGTTGCTGATATCCGCCTCTTTGTTCATGTTTACGGAACTTAAGACAAAGGCAGTCACACCAATAAGGACGATTATAAATATAATAAAACTAACGATGGATTCTATGAGAATTTCGCCCTTTTTGTTTCCTGATATTCTTTTGATTATTTTATGTCTACCAGTGTCCATGTTTCTGTCCCCCAGGTCCTAGACCCGTTTTGAATATTCGCATACCCCGTATATGAATAGGTGACTGTGACTCTGTAGCTTTCCCGGTCGTTATACAAAGACTTGAATGATACCTTCATCTCATTTATTGTGACTGTTGCTGACTGTAGATTTGATCCGGATCCCGAAGTGGCCTGGGAACTGCTCTTAAAAGTTATTTGCATATCCTCTGCTGAAAAATTACCCAGCCCTTTGCCGCTGAAACTGACCTGCAAGGTGAACGGCCCCCAATTTTTGTTTACTGCTGTGTTTCCGCTGTTTATGAGATCTGTCAGTACCATATTCTTTATATGTTCTCCCATATCCCCGTTGCGTATGGACCTGTCTATTACATCAATTGATGATTTCGCAACAAAATATGCCTGCTTCGTGTTTTTCTCCTGGTTGGAAGTTCCGAGATTTCCCGATGCCACAGACATTATAACAGCACCTATAACAAGCAGTATCACCGCCACTGCCATTACTATGGGTATGCTGATGCCTTTTCTGTTTTTTATCGCTTTTTTTATCATATCCTGCCTTTACAGCATAAAAGCCTTATACCAAATCAAATGTGGTCGCTCCATGGTGTTCTCTGAAAATCTTCTCCCAAACTGCAGTTTTCATTGTCAACATCAAGGTAGGGATAATAGTATGCAAATATGCCCGCCTCATAGTTTCCGCTATGGCTTGTCATACCTGCAAAGTTCGCACTGTTTTTCATCTGCCCCTGACTCAGGGCCGAACAGTGGTTTAGAGTATCATGGTTGACCCTTCTTAGAAAAGCACAGTTTATAACATCTCCTGATATTATCCTCCCAATGCCACCGTTTCTGTAAGTACTGTTTTCTATTATTGGTCCGGCTGTTTGATCTACAAGTCCTATACTATAAGAATCATAAATTTTTGCTCCCCCCTGCATATACGCAACCAGACCTCCTGCGTATTTTGAATCCCGATTACCCGTTACCGGTCCCGCCTTTACAGACCCGGTGTTGTAACATGAACGCATCGTTGCTATGTCGAAATAACCTGCAAGTCCCCCAGCATAGTTGTCTCCCTGAACATCCCCTGCATTGTAGCTGCTTTTTACGATCGAATGGTAACCGCGAAGCTCTCCCACAAGCCCTCCTGCCCTGTCACTTATGACTTTTGCAGCATTTACACAATAAAGTATATCCCCTGCCGGGTTGTTAACGCCTGTTTTTCCCGCTATGCCACCGGCAGAATCATATGCATTTGTTCCTGTTATCATGGAAACATTATTCATTATGTTTTGTGTGCTGTAATCATATTCCGTATTCTCGGGTCTTGCGCCGAAATATGGAACTCCAAGTATGCTGACCGGCTCCTGCGTTCCTGCGGAAACGCCGCAGGCCGTTCCTGTTTCACAGTAATATATTTTCCCTTCATCACAGGATCCCACTATTCCGCCCGCAGATGCTGCGGTGCCGGTTGTTCCCATTCCTTCACAGTTTACCGAAGCCGCTGACATGCAATGGGTCACCGTGCTGGGAGTCCCGTTGGGACATGCCTGGGTCCACCACTCGAACGATATGATCCCTGCAATCCCTCCGGCTGCAGACGCACTTCCCTTGGCGAATATCCTGCCCTCAACAGTGCATGCCTTTATTATTCCCTGATTTTCTCCTGCTATGCCTCCCGAATATTTTGTCCCTCTTATAAAGTAATCTTCTTTTTCTATTTCAGAAGCCTGCTCATATGCGGAATAGTACTCATCCGTATAATCCAGGTATACTCCCGTGACCCTAGCTTCTCCTTCGACTTTTGCAAACAGTCCCGCCGATGAAGTGCCCGTAACGGTAAGATCATATATCTTGTAGGAATCATTGCCGGTGATACCTTTGTATGTCCCTGTGAAGCCCTTTGCTTCATTGGCAAAAAGAGCTTTGAAGGCCAGGATGGAATCATTCCAGTCCCTGCAAACTACATCTTTTTTCTGTATAAATTCCGAATTTCTTCTTGTGTTATATCTGATATTGTTCAGATGACGTACACTGTATATGCTGTAAACATTTTTTGGTCCTTCCAGACTCTGATCTCCGTAAAAAACATTTACAGTGTTTGACGTTGCCGTGTTTGAACTGCCTCCCATGGAAGCTTCAAGTGTGGCTGAAAGATTACCGCTGTCAAGATTGGGAAACTTGTTTTTGATGCTGTAACTGCTGTAGGGAGTATCAAGTACTATTACAAGGACTGTCTGCCCCGAAGCCCGCTGGTATGCATATATCCCGTTACCGCTCAATGCCTGGGAAAGGGATGTGTTCATCGATGCCCAGTCCTGTGTATTCACTTCTATCACTTCATCTGTTCCCGCCTGGGGATCCAGGGTTATTTCATAATCATATGCTGACCCCTGAGGTGCCGGCAGAACACATTCACAGGTCAAAAGACCGTAATTCCTGCCTCCGTTTATCTCATTGCCTTCCTGGGTCTCTCCGTCCCTCAGTTCTCCGTCGTAATCCACAAGACCGATGCTCATATCTTCAAAACTTCCTGTGTTTACAGGCATACCCGTACTGTCCACTGCCCAGTACCCCATTTTGCCTTCTTTGAGGTTGTTTTTGCTGCGCTCAAAAGCATTATAAGTGGTTCCCTGTCCGTATCCGATGTCATTTTCGTCGCTGTAAAAAACAGAAAGCACTTTTCCGGTATTTACGTTATACTCCAAAAGTATGGTCTGCTGAAGAGCCTCTTTGTCAACCACATAAGGGTCAAGCAGTTTGATAAGCGGGTTTGATTCTTTGTTTTGAGAGGATTTATTTATGGACATGTAAACAATGTTGTCTGCATTGTTCTCCAGTTCTTCCGGATCAAGAGCCGGTGATATGGCCGATGCATCTACCTGTCCGTTATATTCCAGCTCCTCCTGGTTGCCCGCCGAGTAAATATCAGTTACAGCAGTCTGGCTTATTTTGAAAAGGGCCGCTGCCATTTCATCTCTTGCCATCTGCTTCATCTTTATTATATATCCTGCGATCGAAGGCACGGCAACAGAAGCGACCACTGTTAATATGACCAGGACCACTATTAATTCCACAAGAGTGAATCCATGTTTTCTTTTTATCGCTTCTTTACCGGACATTGTTTTAAGTTCCTCTCTATATGCTGTATGCAAGATCCTTTTTATCTGAGGAAGCACTTATCGCTGTTTCTTTTGTTATGATTCCCTTTTTGAAAAGCATGGCCAGATCGCCGTTCATTGTGTGCATGCCCATTGCTTTTGAAGACTGCATTACCGAAGGAAGCTGATGGCATTTATCTTCCCTTATGAGATTCGCCACTGCATCGTTTCCTATAAGTATTTCTGTGGCAGCGATACGCCCGTCGCCGGAAGCCGTAGGCAAAAGCTGCTGGGTTATTATTCCCCTTAACACCATTGACAGCTGGCCTCTCATTTGTTTTTGTATACCCGGAGGGCAGGTGTCTATTATACGGTCAATGGTCTGCGCCGCTCCCTGGGTATGCAGGGTGGAAAGTACCAGATGTCCGGTTTCCGCCGCAGTTA
>DAIMEC010000032.1:0-10592 GCA_036725465.1 Bacillota bacterium
TATTCCTCCTGTCAATCCGACCTTTTTCATTTTAGTTCATACCAGTTCTTTCCTGCATTCAGTTCAACAAAAAGGGGGACCTTTAGTTCCATGGCACTTTCCATATTCTCTTTCAAGAGTTTTGAAACTTCGTCCTGCTCTTCTTTTGCGGCCTCCACAATAAGTTCATCGTGCACCTGCAGTATCAGTCTGGATCTGTATCCTCCCTTTTTGAGCGCATCATGAACTTTTACCATGGCCAGTTTTATTATATCGGCCGCACTTCCCTGTATGGGGCTGTTCATGGCCAATCTTTCTCCTATCTGCCTTACCGTATAGTTTGAGACATTTATTTCTTTTATGTACCTCTTCCTGCCCATTATGGTTTTTACCCATCCATTTTCCCGGGCTTCCGAAACCTGACTGTCCATGAAGCTTTTGACCGCTTTATGTTTCAGGAAATAATCATTTATATATTTTTCCGCTTCTTTTCTGCTTATTTTCAACTCTGAAGAAAGGCCGAAAGCACTCATTCCATATATGACACCGAAATTCACTGCCTTTGCTCTGCTTCTCTGCTCTATATTTATTTCTTCTTCCGGGATCCCCAATACTCTTGATGCTGTTGTTCTGTGGATGTCTTCGCCTTCATTAAAGGCTTCAATAAGCCCAGCATCACCGCTCATATGGGCAAGTACCCTTAATTCTATTTGAGAATAATCTGCTGCAATAAGTATGTATTCATCCGAAGAAGGTACAAAAGCTTTCCTTATTTTTCTTCCCATTTCCTGTCTTATTGGGATGTTCTGAAGATTGGGTTCTATGCAGCTTATCCTTCCGGTGGCCGCCACAGTCTGCAGAAAATGGGCATGTATCCTGCCGTCCCAAGCTGCCAGAGGCAGAAGTCCGTCTATATATGTTCCCTTAAGTTTTGTAAGCATCCTGTATTCCAGCAACAGAGGTATTACGGTATGTTTATCCTTTAGTCTTTCAAGTACTTCAGCATCAGTGGAATATCCTGTTTTTGTTTTTTTGCCCGAAGGCAAACCGAGTTTTTCAAAAATTATTTTACCCAGCTGCTGAGTCGAGTTTATATTGAATTCCTCTCCTGTCTGCAAATATATTAGTTCTTTCAGTTTTTCTATACGTTCTGTTACATCCTTTCCTATCTCCGAAAGTTCACTTTTATCCAGCATAAAACCCGCATATTCCATAAAGGCCATGACCTCTATAAGGGGCATTTCCACATCATAGAACACCTTTTCAAGATTCTCTTCTATTAGTCGTTTTTTTTGCTCTTCCATGATCTTTTGAACTGCCCAGCACCATGATTTTCCGTATTCACTGAACTCTGTGGAACTGTCATCAAAAATATCAATTTGACTTCTTTCTATCATGAAGGTCTTTTCATCCTTCATCTCCATGTTGAGATACTCCTGAGCCAGTACTTTCAAATCATAATTGCTTCGGCCCGGATCCAGCACATACTGAGACAGACAGGTGTCGAAACCGGTCTTTATTCTATCTGTTTTTTGAAACATCAATGCATAATGATCTTTCTTCAGATCATGTCCTATGATCGTGACCTCATTTTTTTTCAGAAGCTGCGCTGTTTTTTCAACAAAACTATAGTTTGCATAAAAATATTTATTGTCAACAAGTATTGCTGTTCCCGTTATTTGAGGAGGGTTTTTATGATCGTTGTTGCTGAATACCTTTAATACTGTCTTTTCTGCATTTCCAAGGCATTCATCCAGCATTTCCACATCTTCCGTGGAGGATATGAGGATTTCCTCTGCTATCTCAAGATCTGCTTCCCCTTTATATTTCTTTTCCCTATTGTCCTCCTGCAGCCGTTTATGCGGTCCGGTTTTGCCTTCCATACGTTTCAGAAAACTGTTGAATTCCAGTTTCACATATATGGATATCAGTTTTTCTTTTTCTGCTTCCTGCCATGTATATTCGTCAAAATCTATATCCATC
The DNA here is from genome assembly GCA_036725465.1 of Bacillota bacterium. GTDB lineage: Bacteria > Bacillota > Clostridia > Peptostreptococcales > Anaerovoracaceae > UBA1422. The sequence continues at coordinate 1,963 of DAIMEC010000032.1, forward strand.
GGCATTTCTGTATTGATTGAAGCAAGTCTTTTGCTCATCACAGCCAACTGTGCGTTATCCTCTATATTGTCCTTGAGCTTGCCCGGCGGCATCTGTTCTGCATTTTTCAGAAGGTTTTCGACACTTCCGTATTCGTATATGAGTTTTTTTGCTGTCTTTTCTCCGACTCCGGGAAGTCCCGGTATGTTGTCGGACTGATCCCCCATAAGTCCTTTGAAATCTATGAACTGAAAAGGTGTAAAACCGTATTCTTCCTTCATTGCATCGGCATCATATATTTTGAACTGAGATATGCCTTTTTTTGTTATCATAACCTTTGTGATGTCACTGGCCAGCTGCAGTTCGTCTTTGTCTCCTGTTATTATAAGAGGGAAAAGGCCCTGTTCTTCTGCTTTTTTTGCAACAGTCCCTATTATGTCGTCTGCTTCAAATCCTTCTTTCTCCAGCATTTTTATCTTCATGGCAGAAAGTATTTCCTTGAGCAAAGGTATCTGCATCGCCAGTTCGGGCGGCATTTTTTTTCTTCCGGCTTTGTATTCTTTGTATTCTTTATGCCTGAATGTGGGTGCTTTTTTATCAAAGGCCACCATTATATAGCCGGAAGGATGCTCTTTTTTGATTTTCTCCAGCATATTTATAAAGCCGTATACCCCTTGGGTATATACACCTTCTTTGGTTATCATGGGCCTTTGCATAGCATAATATGCTCTGTTTATAAGGCTGTTTCCGTCTATTATTATTATCCTTTTTTCCATAAAGCACCTCAAAGAAAGTTTAACAGATATTTTTACATAACTCAACAAGATATGATATACTGTTAGACGCAAAAATGCAGAAAGGCAAATGAAAATGTACGACTATCACACGCACACAAACTTCTCTGAAGACTGCCGTGTATCCATGGATGATATGATCAGGGCTGCGGCAGCAAAGGACTTTAAGGAGATCGCTGTTACAGATCACTATGATCCCGATTATCCCAATCCCGACTGGACTTTTGATCTGGATTTTGACAGTTATCATCAAGCTCTTCTAAAAGCAGAAAATGACTATAGTGACCATATAAAAGTCATAAAGGGCATAGAGATAGGTATACAGGACGGCAGCACCCTGAAAAAGTGCATAAATGCCGCAGGTGCTTTTCCCTATGATTTCATTTTGGCCTCTTTTCATGCCTTTGACGGTATGGATATATGTATCGCGGATTACGAAAAAATAGGTCATAATAAAGCACTTTATCTTTTTTATTCGTATATGCATAAGTGTCTTCTGAAGTTCAACGATTATGATGTTTTAGGCCACATCAATGTCATAGACAGATACCTGGGCCGCGAGCCGGACTACTCCTCCTGCATGGAAGTCGTGGAAACAATCTTAAGGACAATCATATACAAAGGAAAGGGAATAGAAATCAACACATCAAGCTACAGATACGGCCTCGGTTCCCGCACCCATCCCACGGCGGAGATACTTAAATTGTATAAGACTCTGGGTGGCGAAATACTCACAATTGGATCTGATGCTCACTTCACAAAAGACATAGGATCAAGCTTTCATCTGGCAAAAGAAATAGCAGAGAAACACGGTTTCAGGTACATTGCCTGCTATCGGCAGAGAAAACCGGAAATGATCCCGATATTTTAACACTTATCTGTTTTTGTTAACTAAATTAACATTTTCTTTTATTTGTATGAAGATATATGACCTCTTTCTTAAGATAATATATATTAAGATAAAAAAATATATAAGAAAGAAGGAGATGAAAATGACCGGTAATTTATTAAAGGAATATCTTCAGATCGAGACAATCAAAAAAGCATTGTCATACATGGAAAAGGATCCGGATAAGAATCTGCCAAAGCTTATTGACTGGGCAGACAAAATCGATAAGAATAATGATTTTATAAAGTACAGACAATATTTCAGAAAATGGATAAGTGACCCGGAAAACAACTGGTACAAGTTCATGAAAAGTCTTTGGACTGACATCGATGATGAGCAGAGAAGTGCATTCTTCGAGAAATTCATTCTGAATGCAGGATTTGCGGGTATCAAAAGACAAAGGGAATTAAGAGAAAAATATAACTGTAATATACCATGGGCCATCCTAATGGACCCCACTTCTGCGTGCAACCTCAAATGCACCGGATGCTGGGCTGCCGAATACGGCAATAAACTTAATATGGACTTGGAAACATTGGATGGAATAATAAGGCAGGGCAAGGATCTGGGTACTTATATGTACATCTACTCCGGCGGGGAACCGCTTATGCGAAAAGATGATATTATAAAACTCTGTGAGAAGCATGATGACTGTCAGTTCCTGGCCTTCACAAATGCCACTCTCATTGATGAGAAGTTTGCCGATGAAATGCTTAGGGTCAAGAATTTCTTCCCGGCTATAAGTGTGGAGGGTTTCCGCGAAGAGACAGATTCCAGACGTGGTAAAGGCACCTTTGCAAAAGTCGAAAAGGCCATGGACATATTAAAAAAGAAAAAACTCGCCTTCGGAGTTTCCTGTTGCTATACCAGCAGAAATACCGAGTCTATTGGCAGTGAAGAGTTCATTGACTATCTCATTGATAAAGGCGCCAAGTTCGCATGGTACTTCACCTACATGCCGATAGGAAACGATGCGGCCGTTGAACTTATTGCAACTGCAGACCAAAGAAAGTTCATGTATGACCGGATAAGAGCATTCAGGAAGACCAAGCCACTTTTTACAATGGACTTCTGGAACGACGGTGAGTTTGTAAAGGGATGTATTGCCGGCGGCAGAAGCTATCTGCACATAAATGCCAACGGTGACATAGAGCCATGTGCTTTCATCCACTATTCAGATTCCAATATAAAAGAAAAAACACTGCTGGAAGCATATCAGTCTCCCCTGTTCATGCAGTATCACGATAATCAGCCCTTCAATGATAATATGCTTATGCCCTGTCCCGTACTTGATAACACAGGTAAACTGGCTGAGATGGTACATGCCTGCGGAGCACACTCTACGGACCTTAAGAGTCCGGAAAACGTGGACGAATACTGTGAAAAATGCAGATCTGCAGCAGAGAAATGGAAACCTGTGGCGGATCGCATATGGCATGAAAGCCATGATCAGAATAATATGTAATGACTAAAAATATAAAAGGAGCTGACTGTAAAAGTCAGTTCCTTTTATATTTTTAATGTCCTTTATACTCCTATGTCCTTCATATCCTTCGCATAATATCCCATAGAGGTACAATGATAAAATGAGGGGTTATTTTTGAGAATATCCTCATTATCGTAGCCACAGGTCCCGGAGTCGATACCCAAAGATTGAACCTGCTGTCACGAAGGGCCCATCTAACCACAAAAGGAGGCTTTGAATAAAAAGGAAAGTGTCTTACTGCACGTTCATCTGTCTTTTTGATGCCTGCTATGAATTCGGTTTCGCGTATCCAAAATGGGCATACAGCCGTCACTTTTATTCCGGACCGAATAAGTTCATAATGGAGAGCCTTTGTATAACTCATAAGGAATGCTTTTGATGCGGCATATGTGTTCAGACCGGGTAGTGGCTGAAAGGCTGCCACAGAGCATATCTGAAGTATCCTGCTCTTCTTATTCATGTATGGAAGAGCTGCATCCGTCAATGAAACAGCCGCACGGCAATTCAGATCCAGGATACCTTCATCTTCCTGTCTTGGGATTTCTTCGCTTTTCCCCATTCTGCCGAATCCTGCCGCATTGACAAGTATCTTTATTTTCGGATTTTCGGCGATGAAAAGATTTTCCAGAAAATCAAAACTTTCTTTTTTAGTCAAATCAAGAGGGATTGCTCTTACAGGAGAATCGGCAATGTCATTCAGTTCTTCAAGTTTTTCTTTTCTGCGTGCCACGGCCCATATTTCGTCGGGTGCATCCTTTTGGCTTATCTGTCTCACGAACTCTCTTCCCAGCCCGCTTGAAGCCCCGGTCACAACTGCTATATCCATTTTCACTCTCTTTTCTATAAGATCTCTCCTATATCAGGAAATACTATTTATAACGATCTCCTGCTTCTTTAAGAGATAAAGGTGTGTATCCCTTTTGGGTCTTTATATCTTTTCCGTCTGTAATCAATCTTATATCCCCATCTTTTGACGTCATGTAAACATTCGGCGTAACAGAGAATGCCGCATCAACAGTCTCATAATGGGAGCGATTTTCTATTCATCATCAGACTCTTCGATCAGTATTTCCTGTCCGCCTTCCCAAAGTATTTTTTTGCCGAACTCTTCCAGCCTTTCTGCTCCTTCTTTTATAGTCATAAAATGATTTCCCGCCAATTGGCCGTACTGGCTGGCGAAGCAGCATCTTCCGTAGGATAAGATCATTTCCATTTCACTTATACCACCGGGATAAAAGAGGAATTCACCTTTTGCCGGATGTGATATGTGGTTTTCATAGCAAAGTCCTGTACGCATTTCTCCATAAGGTATCCATATGCCCTCACCACTCCACCTGACATGTATGAACTTGCTCTTTATGGGAAGCATTTCCCTGAAGACTTTGCATGTCATTGGAGCCTCCTTATCAAGAAGGTCGCCTATGAATAAAAAGTCTCCCGATTTTATCTTTATACTGGTCATTTTCTGTCCTCCTTACAATTTATCCTGTTTTTTATTATACCATATTGTTTTACAGCAAAAAAGGTCGAGAAATTATTTAATTGTGTCTGTATTATCTTATCAGCTCTTGGCTTTTTCAAACAGGAATAGGCAAAAATAGTCGGGATATGATTTTGCCGCTATGTTAGAATAAATAAGGAGATGGATACAGGTATGCATGAACATATAATGGCTGTACAAAGAATGCAGGATCATATAGAACAACATTATAGTGAAAGGATAACACCCGCTGAACTTTCAAGAGTATCACTTTTTTCTCCCTGGTATTCCTACAGACTTTTCAAAAAGTATACCGGATATACGCCGGCAGATTATATAAGACGCATGCGGCTTTCAAAGTCGGCCTTAAGACTGCGTGATGAAAACTGCAGGATAATAGACGTTGCCTATGAAATGGGATTTGGCAGTGTGGACGGATATCAGAGGGCTTTTTTTCGTGAATTCGGATGTAATCCTGGCAGCTATGCTGCCGAACCTGTCCCTATCCATCTTTTTACTCCCTATGGAGTAAAATTCAATGAACTCAGAAAGGAAAAAACTGATATGGAAAATACAAAAAATGTTTTTATTCAAATAATAGAAAAACCAAAAAGAAAAGTGCTTATCAAACGCGGTACAGCCGCTGAAGACTATTTTGACTACTGTGAGGAAGTCGGTTGCGAATTATGGGGGCTCTTGACCAGCATGAGATCTCTTTGCGGAGAGCCGGTTTCCATGTGGCTACCTGATGAATACAAGCCTGCCGGAACCTCAAAATATGTTCAGGGAGTAGAAGTTTCCGAAGACTACGAAGATAATGTGCCGGAAGGATTTGACGCAATAACCCTGCCGGAGTGTAAGTATCTGATGTTTCAGGGCGAACCGTTTTTGGAAGAAAAATACTGCGAAGCAATCAATGAGATAAGGTCCGCAATGGATAGTTATGACCCTTCGACCATAGGCCTTATCTGGGATGACTCAAATCCCAGAATACAGCTGGAACCTGTCGGAGAAAGAGGATATATAGAAATGCGTGCGGTAAAACCGAAAGTAGTTTGATCCGCTAATACAAAAACTTCTCCAAATAATTTTTCATCCGAGAGCGACATCAAGGATCATCATGACCGAGAACCCGACCGCAAAGAACACGGTCCCGATGTTGGAATGACCGCCTTCTGTCATTTCCGGTATAAGTTCTTCAATAACAACGAACATCATTGCCCCGGCAGAAAATGCCAGCAAATAAGGCAGGACCGGTATTATAAGTCCTGCAGCCATTATTGTTATCAATGCAGCTGCAGGCTCTACCGCTCCTGAAACCATTCCCATCAAAAAAGCTTTTGGCTTACTCATTCCCTCTGCCCTCAGAGGCATAGAGACAACTGTACCTTCAGGAAAGTTCTGTATAGCTATCCCCACCGAAAGAGCCATGGCTGCAGCAATGGTTATTTCAGTTTGTCCTGAAATCAATCCCGCATATACCACCCCGACTGCCATTCCTTCCGGGATGTTATGTATGGTCACGGCAAGAATAAGTTTTGTTTTTTTTGTAAGCTTACTTTTTGGGCCTTCACTTTCGTTGCCCGTCACATGGAAATGAGGAATCAAATGATCCAATAGAAGTAAGAAAAGTATACCGCACCAGAAACCAACAACTGCCGGCAGAAAAGAAAAACCACCCATGTGTTTGGACTGTTCAATAGAGGGGATCAAAAGGCTCCAGACTGAAGCCGCCACCATTACACCCGCTGCAAATCCAGTAAGTGCTTTCTGCAGTTTGAGATCGATGGATCTTCGCATAAAAAAAACACAGGCAGCACCAAATGATGTGCCGATAAAAGGTATCAATATTCCTCTTATTACTTCTGCTGTCATAAAGTCTTTCCTCTATCAGAACTTCGAAATCAACTCATCCAGCGAACATATCTTTGCTCCGTATACTTCTTCAAGATATTTCAGACCGCTTTCATAGTCATCCTTTGTAAATGAGTCGGTTGTTTCTCCGGGGACTACAATATTATATCCCAGATAGTAAGCATCTGCTGCGGTATGCCTGCAGCACATATGGGCATGAAGACCCGTTATTACAAGAGTGTCCACCCCCAGTTCCTTGAGAAGAAGCGTCATATCTGTCTGATAGAAACCGCTGTAACGCCTCTTGGGGACTACATAGTCACCTTCTTCAGGTTCAAGCTCCGGGATCACTTCTGCACCTTTAGTGCCTTTAATGGCATGATCACCCCAAAGTTCAAGTTCATGATCTATGCCTTTTATATGACAATCGTTTGAATAAATAACAGGTATATTTTTTTCACGGGCAGCTTTTATGAGCTTTTCAAGATGAGGAACAATATCCCGCCCTCTTTCGCATCCAAGGGCTCCTGTAACAAAATCGTTGAGCATATCAACAACTATCACCGCATATTTTGCCATAACTGACCTCCTAAATATCCAATTCCTTTATGTGATCTATTATGGGCTGTATGGAATTTTTATCTGTAAAATCAACTTTTCCCCCATATGTGTCAAGCATCTGCTTTTCTTCATCATTCAGTTTTTCAGGATCTTTCTTTTTCAGCATTCTGTTCATCATTGACATCATTGACCTGTGGGCAAAATTCAGCTTGGAGTAATCGATTCCCCCTCTTAAATGAAATACCTTGATTCCTTCCTGCATTTCCTTTGTCAAAACCTTTGAAAGGCTTTGCCTTATATTGTTTGTGTTTTCTTTTTCTTTCGGATCCCCAAGCCCGCAGGTGAAAACGATTATGTTTTTTTCACATATGGAATCATAGTTTTTTTTCAAAATATCAATGCCGATCACACCTCCCGCATAAAGCGCCCCGCCGTAAATTATGTTATCATACGATGCAAGCTTTCCGGCATCTATTTGTCTGCTTTCATATATATCACATGAAAGAGACTCGCTTATCCATTCTGCGTATTTTTTTGTGGTCCCGTATTTCGAACGATAAACGACAACATTTTTCATGGTGTGACTCCTCATAGAACTACATCAAGCTCTTGATATTCCGGGAAATAAAAAACTTTGATGTTTATAATTATATATATAAACATCAAAGTTCACAAGAGAAAAAGACTTTTTACTCTCCGCATTCACCATGGTGCATATGTTCATGGCAGACACTTCCTGTGGATTTCAACTCTCCTTTTAGATATGCCTCGGCTGCTTCTTTTGCGTCCCCGCTGGCGCCTACTATCACCTCAATATTTTTTTCATTAAAAATATCTATAGCGCCGCCTCCCATTCCGCCTGAAATAACAACATTCACTCCCATATCATTCAAAAAGTTTGGAAGGAATCCCGGTCTGTGTCCCGGGTTGCCAACAGATTTGGCCTTTGTTATAACACCGTTTTCAGCTTCAAATATATTGAAGTTGATGCAATGTCCAAAATGCTCCGTTACCATTTCTTTTTCGCTTGCTACTGCAATTTTCATCATTTCTTTTTCCTCCGTTTTTTCTAATAATTTTATAACCTGATCAAGCCAGTTGAATTCCATGAGTTCTACTGTTCCTTTATCGTAATTTACCGAGATTTTAGGTTCAATAGGTATTTTAGCGAGAACTTTCAAATCATGTTTTTCGGCTATCTCATCAATATGACTTTCTCCAAATACCCTATATTCTTTTCCATTATCCGGACATTTGAAATAAGACATGTTTTCAATAATACCAACAACTGGTATTTTCATTTTTTCAGCCATTTTAACGGCTTTTGACACAATCATAGACACAAGTTGTTGGGGAGAAGTAATTATTATTATACCATCAAGAGCCATCGATTGAAACACAGTAAGAGGGACATCACCGGTTCCCGGAGGCATATCTATAAACATATAATCAATATCCCCCCAAATTACATCTGTCCAAAATTGTTTTACTGTCTTTGCCACAAGAGGGCCTCTCCAAATCACGGGATCTGTATCATTTTCCAGCAGAAGATTAATAGATATTACTTTTATACCTTCTTTTGTTGTA
>DAIMEC010000033.1:0-5856 GCA_036725465.1 Bacillota bacterium
ATTTGTGGGGAGTTGGACATTTATAATAATTTTCATAGCCTGTCTGATCACCTGGGTGATTTTAAATACTATTATGCTTGTTAGGGCGGTAGACCCATATCCATACATTCTTCTCAATTTGATCCTTTCCTGTGTTGCAGCGATACAGGCACCCGTAATTATGATGAGTCAGAATCGTCAAGAGGAAAAAGACAGGCTTCGTGCCTTGAATGACTACAAGACAAATTTGAAATCCGAGATCATTATTGAAGAATTGTATCAAAAAATCGAGACCCTTATCCGCAAACAGGACAAACTGCTGGAGGAAATGAAAAAGACAGAGAGAAGATAGGTCTTTTATAAGGGAAGAGAGGATTTTGACATGACCAAGATACATATGGAACAATATCCCAGACTGGCAAAGCTTTTGACTGACTGCTTTTTTGAAGACCGGCTGGTTTCCGGGCAGATAAGAGGAATAGAAGAACCGGAAATATTTCTTGAAAAGCTTTTTTTAATGCAGATACCTGTCTTTGATAAAACTTGTGAAATGAACACACTGGATGATAATTTGGATTCGCTTATCATAGGTTATGAAAAAAAGAAGTTCAATCAGACAAAATTGATATTATTAAGCATATTTTATCAATTAAAATTCCGAAATGAACTCAACGGAAGTGATTTGAAAATATATAAAGAAAACGGGAAAGCAGCCTTAAGAGACCTTGATTTGAAATGGTACAAAGAATTCATAAAAGGGAATTACTACTATATCAAAGCCATAGCCATAAAAAAGGGATCAAGAGGGAAAGGCGTTTTCCGCCAATTGATAACACCGGTAGTGGATTACTGCAATGAAAATTCACTTCCGATAATTTTAGAAACAAATACATCTGAAAATGTTCCTGTTTATAGACATTTTGGATTTGAGCTTGTTAAAACGATCAAAAATAAAGGCGGGGATTTTTGCCAGTATTGTTTGATCAGGAAACCGGAGACGGGGCAACCGGATATTTGATGAAAGGGACGATATTATGACATCATTTGATTTCAAAAAAGAATACAAGGATCTGTAGTTGCCTCCCAAAAAACCAACCGTGATAGATGTGCCGAAAATGCGATTTGTTATGGTGGACGGGCAAGGTGATCCCAACACATCTGAGTATTACAAAAAGGCTGTAGAATTGCTTTACGGTATATCGTATGGCATAAAGATGAGCAAAAAGACTGGGAATCAGCCGGATGGGTATTTTGATCATGGATGCTAAAATATACGAATTTAAATCGATCATCCATAAAGTTACTGATATAGATGGTGCATATGTGAAGCTTTAATAATTCGGAGGTGGAAAGTATGCCAAAAAGCAGAAAGATGTTAAGTGACATGGATGCTCCTTATATCCGGTCCCTATCAGAACTTATGCAAAGCCAAAATAAAACAACTCTTGCAAGTTGGTCAATTGATTATGCACAGAGATATATACTGCCTCTTTGGGAGAAGAAATATCCTAAAGATATGCGTCCTGCAAAGGCCTTGGACTCGGCAAGAGAATGGCTTTCGGGCAGGATAAAACTACCCCTTGTTAAAAGGGATATACTTGAATGCCATGCTGCAGCCAGTGAAATGAAAGGCGATCCGACCTCACAGGCTGCCGCAAGAGCCATAGGACAATGTGCATCGACCGTACATTCTGCGAGACACTTTTTTGGACTTGCACTTTACGGCACAGTGGCCTTGGCTTATGACAGACTGGGATGTGAAGTTCCCTGGGAGCAGATAAGAGATCATGCAGCAGAAGAATGCGGAAGAATGGAAGCATCTTTGCGAAAAGTGGCGAAAGATGGAGAAAATTATCCCGGGCGGACAGGATCAAGAGCATAGAAATAAAAAAGGAAAAAAGGAAAGTAAATGGGAGAATTGTCAAAACTGCCGAATATTGCGGCAAAACTTGAGGGTCAACTTGCGCAAGTTGGGATAACCACCATCGATGAACTTAAAAATACCGGAAGCCGGGAAGCATGGCTCCGTATACTTGCAATAGATCCTTCGGCATGTATAATGCGTTTGTCGGCTTTGGAGGGCGCCATACAAGGTGTACGATGGCACTATCTTGATGAGGAAACAAAAAAATCTCTCAAGACTTTTTATAATGAAAACAAAAAGCAATAAATGCTATAATAGAAATATAAATAGTTTTAAATTTTATATTTGTGATGAATCGGGAGGTAAAAATGAAAGACTATATGAGTAAACTGAAACTGCCGGGTCACCTGGTCGAAATAATCAAAGCCGGCGAAGATGTCATATTCCCCGAGACAAGAGAGCAGCTGATCGAGCTGGCCTTTGGGGATTTAAAAAATGACCTCTTTGATGTTGAATATGATGTAGAGGGATATGGCATAATCAAGGAAGCTACTGTTACAAGATGTAAAAACGGTGCAGTCGTAAATTATCCGGATGACTACATGAGAAGACGGGATCCGGACTGCCTTCTTGTAGCAGATGATAATGATACAGACAAGCCCAAATACGACGATGTTTACAAGGAGGATTTTGAACCCTTGAGAAGTGCGACTTTCGAATGGCTGAAAAAACAACGCCTTATCGTGCTGCCCTTCAAATCCGGAGGTCCTGAATACGGTTATGATTCACTTCTTATTTCGCCTGCTAACGCAGCTTTTTTTGTAGGTGCCCTTGCGGACTTACAGGGGTTCATAAGCATAAATGATATAGCAGATGATTTCTGCCCAAAAGCTGTGATTTTTCTGGCACCGCCTTTCCGGCATACCCATTTTGAAGGCAAACAGATAGTTATACACAACAGACTAAAGGAAATGCATGAACTTTTTTCATATAACCTGTATCCCGGACCCAGTGCAAAAAAAGGAATTTACGGAATACTTTTGAATATTGGTGAAAATGAAGGCTGGGTAACTGTACATGCTTCCACTGTAAAGGTCATTACTCCTTATGATAATGAGATAGTTATCATGCACGAAGGGGCCTCCGGAGGCGGTAAAAGCGAAATGATAGAAGAGATCCACAGAGGTATGGAAACAAGGATAGTTTTCGGTCAAAATACCGTAACGGGAGAGAAAAATTATATTGAACTAAAAGAAACCTGTGAGCTCAGACCGGTTACCGATGACATGGCTCTTTGCCATCCTGATATCCAAAACGAAAGTGGGAAACTCGTTGTCAAGGATGCAGAACAGGGCTGGTTCTTGAGGCTGGATCATATTAAATCCTACGGAACGACTCCTCAATATGAAAAAATATTCACACAGCCTTCCGAACCCCTTATATTTTTGAACATACAGGGAGTTCCAACCGCCACTTGTCTTGTCTGGGAACACACCTTGGATTCGGACGGAACACCATGCCCAAACCCGAGAGTGATCTTGCCCAGGAGGTTAGTGTCAAATGTGATAAATGAGCCTGTTGAGGTTGATGTAAGAAGTTTTGGAGTAAGAACACCTCCATGTACGAGAGAGAATCCCTCATATGGCATAATCGGCATGTTACATATACTGCCGCCGGCTTTGGCATGGCTTTGGAGACTTGTGGCGCCAAGAGGACACAATAACCCCAGTATAACCACCACCGCCGGAATGAGTAGTGAAGGGGTGGGATCATACTGGCCCTTTGCCACAGGCAAAATGGTAGAACAGGCAAATCTTTTGCTGAAGCAAATAGTAGAGTCTTCAAACACAAGATATCTGCTCATACCGAATCAGCATATAGGAGCATATGAGGTGGGGTTCATGCCCCAATGGATAGCCAGAGAGTATATAGCGAGAAGAGGTTCTGCCAAATTCAAGCCTGAACATTTGAACCAGGCCAGATGCCCTTTGCTGGGATATTCGCTGGATTCTGTAAAGGTAGATGGACAGTATATAAGAAAAGCATTTTTGGAACCGGAAATGCAGGCAGAGATCGGCATAGAGGGATACGATAAAGGTGCGAAGATATTGACGGATTTCTTTGTCAGTGAAGCAAAGAAATTTGACACTCCGCTCCTGGACCCCCTTGGTCAGGAAATCATCAAAATGCTTCTTGAAAATGCCTCGGCATCGGAATATGCGGACCTGATGCCGATGAAGTATTGAGTAAATATCGGGAAAGACCAAAAAGAAATCAGAGATATCAAAGAAGGGGAAGAGGTGTGTGATGCGAAGAAAAGACCGGGAAATGGATAGGGCATTTGCAGAAGAAATCATAGACAGTTCAGACTTTGGAGTTTTGTCCGTTAACAGGGATGATGGAGAGGTTCCATACAGTGTTCCGCTTTCCCTTGTCAGATGCGGGGAGAATCTTTATTTTCATTCTGCAAAGGAAGGTGAAAAGGTCGTATTGTTGGCCAGAAACAAAAAGGCCAGAATAGTTTTTGTAGGGGATGTAAATGTTCCGGATATATATTCCAAAACGCAACTGGATGAAATCATAACAGATAAGGAAGAAACCAAAAAACTTATCAGTGGTGTTTTTACTACCGAATACGGATCTGCCATAGTCGAAGGAACAGTGTCAAAGGTGGAAGACAAAACTGAAAAGGAAATGGTCTTAAAACTAATATGTGAAAAATATACACCGGACAAAATGGAGTATTTCACCTATGCGCTTAATGCAGGGGGCAGCCTTGCTCAGGTATATAAGATCAAAATAGAAACAGTTACTGCGAAGAGGAAAAAATTCGATACTGAAGGTGTCGAAATGAAGTGGGGCAGAAAGAATGGCTGACATCAAAGATTTTTTGAAGCTGGACATAAGAGTGGGAGAAATCGTAAGGGCCGAGACTTTCCCAAAGGCAAAAGAGCCGGCCTACAGAATATGGGTGGATCTGGGAGAAGAGATCGGCATCAAAAAATCAAGTGCGAAAATCACAGAACTTTACAGCCCGGAGGATATTATGGGCAAACAGGTACTCTGCGTTACAAACTTCCCGCCCAGACAGATAGCCGACTTCATGTCAGAGATACTTGTTCTGGGCATTTATTCCAAAAATGGAGTCGTGTTGATAAAACCGGAAGTTCCCGTAGAAAAAGGGGACAAATTAGGATGAATATATAGAAGCTTAAGTTAAAAAATTATTGACATATGTCAAAAACAATGATATTTTTATAAAGACCGATATGAATGTAAAGCATGAAGTCTGAGAAAAACAAATAACAGGGATTTCTAATTATGAAAAAAGGAGAAAAAAATGGAAGAAAGCAAAAAAGTTGATTTACTTATAATTGGCGGAAGTGCTGGAGGAATTTTAAGCGCTAACACTGCAAGGAAGGTCTACAAGGATATAAGTATAATGATTATCCGAGATCAGCAGACCGTTATGGTGCCTTGCGGTATTCCTTACATCTACGGAACACTTTACGATACATCAAAAAACATTATTCCGGATCAGATGGTCACGGACAATAAAATCGATTTATTGATAGACAGAGCAGATTCAATAAATAGGGAAGAAAAATTTGTTACAACAGCAGGCGGCAAAAAAATCTATTATGAAAGGCTTATAATAGCGACCGGTTCTCTTCCGGCAACGCCTGAGACTGCTAAAGCCTCTTTTGAAAATGTTTTTTCCGTTTTCAAAGATGAAGTGTATCTTGCCAATCTTCTTAAAAAACTTTCCAACTATAAAGATGTAATTGTAGTTGGAGGAGGATTTATAGGTGTTGAGTTTTCTGAGCAGCTTAAATTAGGTGGAAAGAATGTGACCTTGATACAAAGAGGAGATTATTGTTTAAGAAGAAATTTCGATCCCGAATTTTGTGAAGAGGCAGAAAAATTATTAACAGAAAATAAAGTCATTGTAAAAAAGAACTCTAAAATAAAAGAAATAATAGGTAACGGTAAAGCAGAAGGTGTAATACTGG
>DAIMEC010000033.1:5866-10445 GCA_036725465.1 Bacillota bacterium
GGAAACAGGTGAAAAAATAGAAACAGATGCCATCATATTTGGTGCAGGGGTCAGACCCAATTCCAAACTTGCCAGGGAAGCAGGCTTGAAAATAAAAGAAGATGATTCTATTATGGTAAATGAATATATGAAGACATCGGATCCGAATATATTTGCCATAGGAGATTGTGCTGAAAAAGTATGTTTCTTTACAAGACATAATGTGCCGATTCTGTTAGCTTCAACTGCTGCTTTGGAAGCAAAAGTAGCCGGTTATAATGCCTTTAAAAACAAATTGACCAGAACAAATAAAGGTACAATAAATGCATTTTCAACCAAAATATTCGGAAGAGCTTTTGGAGCTGTTGGATTGACGGAGAAACAAACAGCAGCAAATGATTTTGATATCGTGACAGGTAATTTTTCTGTGATGGACAGACATCCCGGAAAAATTCCCGGAGCCAGCATGATAAAAATCAAATTGATTTTTTCTAAATATTCAGGAGTTATAATGGGAGGGCAGATTTCCGGCGGTGATTCTGTTGGGGAAATGATCAATATACTAAGCATTGCAGTTCAGCAGGGGATGACCGCTGCGGCATTGAATACTTTTCAGGTCGCAACGCATCCGCTTCTCACGTCTTCGCCCATTACATATCCAATAAACGCAGCAGCCATGGATGCCATTGGTAAGATGTCATAAAAATAAAGAAGAACAAAAAAATATAATATATTTTTTCTGACGAGAGGTAAAAACTTCTCGTCGGTTTTTATTACATAAAAATCAATTGATTTAGTTTTTTATTCTACAGTGGGTTATAGAAACCCGGAATAAAACTTTTAAAAAAGAAAGTTATTTTGTATAATAACTTTAGAATAACCAAAAGCCATTCAATAAGATTTTTAAAGTATAAAAATCTTTCAAGGAGGTGGTTTCTATTGGGCAGAAAAGAAAACAGATCTCTTTTTGATAAAATAGCACCGGTATACGGACACTTTTATAATATGCAGAAAAAGCGTTATGCCGAGGTAGCTGAAAAGGTATCAAAAGAAATAGACATCGCTTCATATGACACAGTTATCGATGTGGGTTGCGGAACCGGAGCCCTTTGTTCTGTTTTGAGAGAAAAAGGGCTTTCAGTCACAGGGGTGGATCCTGCAGAGAAAATGCTGGATATCGCCATAAAGAAGACCGAAGGTGAGAATATAAGGTTTGTGAAAGGCAGCGCCGTTGGCAGGCTGCCTTTTGAAAACGATTCTTTTGATGTGGCCATTGCTTCTTATGTGGCTCACGGTATGGAAAAAAATGCACGCAAAAAGCTTTATGCGGAAATGAGCAGACTGGCGGCGAAAAAGGTAATAATATATGATTACAATAAGAAACGTGCTTTTTTTACTTCTTTGGTGGAATGGATGGAAGGCGGAGACTACTTCCATTTCATAAGGGATCCTGAAGATGAAATGAAAAACTGTATATCTCAAATGAAGGAGTGCTTCTCGGAAGTGAAAGTAATAGATGTGGATAACAGGGCGGCCTGGTATATTTGCACTCCTTATTGAAAAAAGCAAATTCCTCAACATATACGCAAAAAAACATAAAAAACCACTATATATGGTATTTTACTGTTGACATTTTGATTTAGTAAGAATATAATGATTTTTACAATAATAAATAGTCTTTTGAAATGATCACAGGCATATTCACCCGGGAGGCAACAAAATGAAGGATGATACCGTAAGAATAGCAGGAAAAATAAGACATTCTTCTGTAAACGGTCCCGGCGTGCGGTACGTCGTTTTTTTTCAGGGATGTCCCCACAAATGCAAAGGCTGTCAGAATCCGGAGACACATGATCCGCTTGAAGGCGAAGAAGTTTATATTTCGGAACTTACTGATGAAATAAGAAATACCCGGTATATTGACGGGATAACTATTTCCGGAGGAGAGCCTCTTATACAGCCTCATGCGGTAAAAAAACTTGCGGAAGCAGCACATTTAAAGGGACTGGATGTCTGGCTCTATACAGGCTGGACATATGAGGAAATAATGTTTGACGATACTGCAAAAGAGGTAAAAAATATTTTAAAAGACTTGGATGTCCTTGTAGACGGCAGATTCGTGGATTCATTGAAAAGTGAGGGATATCTCTACAGGGGCAGTTCTAATCAAAGGATCATAGATGTGCCTGAAAGCCTTGACAGGGGAACGGTTATCGAACTGGACTTATAGGTATTATTAAAGGAGAGAGAACATGGGACTGGAAAAAGTAACGAAGAGAAACGGAGCCGTAGAAACATTTGACGGATCCAAAATAGAAAATGCTGTTGCCAAGGCACTGATGGCCACCGGAGAGGCAGGAGCCAGAGATCTTTCTACTGTTGCAAGAGCCGTCGAGCTTCTTGTTGAAACGTCTTTAAATGATTCGGGAGAAACACTCCCTTCCGTAGAGAGAATACAGGACGAAGTAGAAAATGCTCTTATGAGGTGCGGATATCCCAAGACCGCTAAGGCCTACATCCTTTACAGAAGTCAGCATCAGAAGATAAGAGACACAAAGAATACTCTTCTGGATTACAAAAAACTGGTAGACGGATATATAGGGGCACAAAAAGACTGGCGTGTAAAAGAAAACTCAACTGTTACTCTCAGTGTGGGTGGACTTATTCTTTCCAATTCCGGAGCAATAACCGCCAATTACTGGCTTACAGAGGTATATGACGATGAGATCGACGATGCTCATTCAAAGTGTTTTATGCATATACACGACCTTTCAATGCTTACAGGCTATTGTGCCGGATGGAGCTTGAAACAGCTTATCCAGGAGGGGCTTGGAGGCGTTCCCGGACGTATAACAAGTGCGCCGGCGAATCACTTGAGCACACTTTGCAACCAGATGGTGAACTTTCTGGGAATAATGCAGAATGAATGGGCGGGAGCTCAGGCGTTTTCATCTTTTGATACATATCTGGCGCCCTTTGTGAAGGCGGACAATCTAAGCTATAAAGAGACAAAACAATGCATACAGTCATTTGTATACGGTGTCAATACTCCTTCCAGGTGGGGAACTCAGGCCCCATTTACCAATGTTACTCTTGACTGGACTGTCCCCGATGACATGAAAAACATACCTGCAATAGTAGGAGGCCGGGAGCAGAACTTCACTTATGGAGACTGCAAAAAAGAAATGGACATGATAAACAAGGCATTCATACAGGTAATGATAGACGGAGATGCGGAAGGCAGGGGTTTCCAGTATCCTATCCCCACATATTCGATCACCGAAAACTTTGACTGGAGTGAGACGGAAAACAACAAGATGCTGTTTGAAATGACGGCCAAGTACGGAACACCTTATTTCTCCAATTACATAAATTCAGACATGAACCCCTCGGATGTACGCTCCATGTGCTGCAGACTGCGCCTTGATCTCAGGGAACTTAGGAAAAAGGGCGGTGGCTTCTTCGGATCGGGAGAAAGCACGGGGTCCATCGGCGTTGTGACGCTGAACCTTCCCAGACTGGCTTATATCTCAAAGACAAAAGAAGAATTTTACTTCAACCTTAACAAATACATGGATATAGCGGCAAGATCTCTGAATGTAAAGAAGAAGGTAATAACCAGACTTATGAATGAAGGTCTCTACCCTTACACGAAACGCTATCTGGGGACTTTCGAGAATCATTTTTCAACTATCGGTATTTTGGGCATGAATGAAGCCATAAAGAATGCAAAATGGATGCAGGGTGACATAACAAACAAAGAAGGGCTTTTATTTGCAAAGGAAGTTCTTGAGCATATGAGGACCAGACTTTCCGATTACCAGGAACAGTACGGAGATCTATATAATCTGGAAGCGACACCTGCCGAATCGACTACGTACAGGTTCGCAAAGCATGATGTGGAAGAGTTTGGTGATATAGTGACTGCAGGCAAAGAAGGAGAAGCACCTTATTACACCAACAGCACCCATTTGCCGGTCGGTTTCACGGAAGACATCTTTGACAGTCTTGAACTGGAGGATGAACTGCAGACTCTTTATACTTCAGGAACGGTTTTCCACGGATTCCTCGGTGAAAGACTGCCCGACTGGAAGTCGGCGGCGGATCTGGTGAAGAAGATAGCAGAGAATTTCAGACTGCCCTATTACACGCTTTCGCCCACATACTCTATTTGTTCAGAGCATGGTTACATAGAAGGAGAGTACTTCACATGTCCCACCTGCGGCAAAGAAGCGGAAGTGTATTCCAGGATCACCGGGTATTATCGTCCCGTGAAAAACTGGAACGACGGCAAAACATCGGAATTCAAAGAGAGAAAAGAATATGAGCCTGAAGTTTATACTCTTCATGATATAGGTGGCAGAGCAGATAAAAAGATAAAGAACAAAGACGAAAACAAAGATACCGCCGAAGAAAGCAAAGATTCCGAAAGTGAAAATATAAATAATAAAAAAGAGACCATTCTGCTTTCAACAAAGAAATGTCCTAACTGCAAAAAGGCTATAGATGTGCTGGAAAAAGCGGATATAAAGTTTAATGTATTATATGCAGAAGAGGAAGAAGGCAGGAAACTGGCCAGAAGTTTCCATATAACCCAGGC
>DAIMEC010000034.1:0-10312 GCA_036725465.1 Bacillota bacterium
TTATTTTTTTTTCAAAAGAACATCTGAATAGCGCCATTTTGTTCATGAGAGGGCTTTTTATATGGCCGTATATTTGAATATCCTCGGGTGAGGCAGACATCAAATATGCGATCCCCTGTGTCATAAGGTACAGCCTGTAGTCAAATGTTCCCGGATTCCGTCTTTGATCCGGCAAAGCCAACTCTCCACGCACGACAACCTGCCTTCCTGTATAGTCTGCGATCCCTGTCAGCTTTCCGTATATACTGACTCTTATCCTGCGTCCCCGTGCGGGTTTTATTATTAGAACACTTTCGTCTTTTTGCTTTGAAGCAGCACTTGTCACCTCTCCCTTTAAACATACTCTGCCTGCAGGCATTTCATTTGCGGCTTTTTCATAATCGTTTTCCTGAAAAAATACGATACCTCCCAAACAAAAAACCGTAAAAAAAAGTGCACTCAACAAAAATGCTTTTTTTCTTTTCAGCAACATCACCGAAAATACTACAAAAAAAAACGAAACAAACAGTATGGCTAAAGGCATACTGCAGATATATTCAAATATTATACCCAGGGAAAACGCCGTTGCTGTCAATACCAAAGGCCTTCTAACTATCATTTTTGTCTCCTTGTGCAGGCCTTTTTTCTTTCCCTTTTTCTATGATATCATTATTTACATATTTTTACAATCAGTATGATCATCATCACAAAAAAATCTTTATATGTACACATCCTTATGTTATAATCCACTAGTAAAGCGACAAATCAAAAGAGGTGATTTTTTGACTAAAAGAAACGAAAACGACAAATCCAGAAAAGAAATAGAAGACTATCTGGCACAGTTCGATAAGGTGACGGACAAATTCAAGGAAAAAGTCTCGGACATAGTCGATGAAGGGAAATCTCCGATAAGGGATTCCGGACAGGCTCCAACGGCAAAGCCTGCTTTTTCCGACTCATCATCCACAGGATCCACCAGTAAAGGTCGCGGGAAAGGTAAAATAAACAGTAAAGGCGGAAGGGGCAGATACAAGCTCAACAAAAAGAAAGCTTTAAGACTGGTCGCATCCGTTATTATTGGAATTTGCTTTTTTCTTGGTTTTTATTCCTTCACGGTCATTGCCAATGCACCGAAAATAGATGCAGGCAACATCTATTCTTATCTTTCAGAAAGCTCTGTCCTTTATGATGATGAGGGCAAGGCCATCGACAATGTTTTTGTTGAAGAAGGCAACAGAATAAATGTAGAATATGAACAAATGCCGGAAGATTTGATAAATGCCGCAGTAGCCATTGAGGACAAAACATTCTGGAAGCACCACGGTTTTAATGTGATCCGTATATTCGGAGCGATAAAGGACAGTATTTTCTCAGGAGACAGTATCAGCGGTACCAGTACCATAACCCAGCAGCTGGCACGTAATGTTTATCTGTCAGAAACAAAACAGGTCCGCTCTCTCAGCAGAAAAGTAACAGAGGCCTATTATTCTGTTCTGATAGAAGCTTCCCTTTCAAAGGAAGAAATAGTAGAAGCCTATCTGAACACCATATATCTCGGATACAACTGTTACGGAGTGCAAAGCGCTTCTCAGACATACTTTTCAAAGGACGTGAAAGATCTGAACCTGCTGGAATGCGCCTCCCTGGCAGCAATACCCAGATCTCCGGATACATATGCCCTTTTGAAACATATCCAGAAGGGTGATGCCAATGCGGAATCCACCATAAAGGAAGATGACATCTTAAGGGAGACCACTGACTATATCCTGGCCTACAACGGCGATGTTTCCAAGGAAAGAAGAGATGCCACCCTGGATTTCATGGAGGAGCAGAATTATATAACCGCATCCGAAAAAAGCAAGGCAAAAAGCAAAGACTTAAGGTCTGAAATTGATCCGGCCATGGATTCTTTGACCGGACTCTCTGCATATTTCTGTGACTATACCCTTTCAGAAGTGGTCGGAGACCTTATGGATGAATATAATTACAGCGAAAGTGAAGCGCGTCAGATGCTTTACCAGGGCGGACTGAAAATATACACCTGTATGGACTCAAATGCCCAGGAAGCCATTGAGGAAGAATTCAAAAATAGCGCCAACTTCCCCTCCGTAGTAAATCTCAGCAAAGACTCCCGGGGGAATATTCTGGACAAATGGGGTAATCCTCTGCTTTATGCATACAGTAATTACATAGACAGCAACGATGCTTTTACCCTTAAAAACAGTGAATACAAAACCGAAGAAAACGGCGATATGCTTCTATTAAAAGGTAAAAGACTGAACTTCTATAAAACTTCCGTTGGCGGAAATACAGACTACAGCGTTGAATTCAAACCTATGTATCTTGTAGAAGACGGTGTTTTCTACAGCATTGAGAATGGCGTACTGCTTATTCCGGCTAAATACAAAAAAGCTGATAAAGATGGTAACCTTATAATAAGCGCACAGTTTTTCAAAGACTATCCGGGATTTTTCAATAAATCAGGCAGCAACTATATCGTTAAAAAAAGCAACTATTCCATGAAGCAGCAGGTACAGCAGCCCCAGGGAGCCATGGTAATAACAGATTATAAAAAAGGAGAAGTCAAAGCAATGGCCGGGGGCCGAAACACTTCCGGAAGACAGCTTTACAACAGGGCAGTCTCACCAAGGCAACCCGGTTCATCAATAAAGCCCCTGTCGGTATATTCATCGGCACTGCAGCAGGGAGCTGATGCAGCAGAAAAAGGTACACCTATGACTTTCAACGAGTACGACAAGAATCAGAAAACCGAATACTACGGCAACTACTGGACAGCTGCCAGCGGAATAAACGATGAAGCCCTCGTTGTGGGAGGCCGGGTGTGGCCCAAAAACTGGTATAGCGGATATAAAGGAATGATGACCCTGAGGGAATCAGTCCAGCAGTCTGTAAACGTTAATGCGGTAAGGGTTTTCCAGCAGATAGGAGCTGACTATGCGGTAAAACAGCTCAAAAAGTTCGGTGTGACCACAGTCGTAGATGATGAATCAAAAGAAACGAATGATTTGAATGCAGCGGCTCTGGCCCTCGGCGGCATGTCAAACGGCATATCTCCTATGGAAATGAGTTCCGCCTTCGGTACTTTCCCCAATAAAGGTGAATATATAGAACCTGTAATGTATACCAAAATCGAAAACAAAAAAGGTGAAGTACTTATACAAAACACATCAAAAAAAGAAGAAGTCATCGATCCCGGTGTTGCCTTTATAATGACCGATATACTTAGAACCACCGTAACGAACGGAATCGCCGGTGCCGCAGCCACAGGTAATCAGCCTGTAGGCGGTAAAACCGGTACGACTACCGATAATTATGATGCCTGGTTCTGCGGTTTCACTCCCCAGTATTCAGCAGCACTCTGGATAGGAAATGACGTGAACATAGAGCTGAGTACCGGTTCCGGTGCCGCGGCAGCTTTGTGGAGCAGAATAATGCGTAATGCCTGCGAAGGCATGAGCGGCAGTTTTCCCGGTGCACCGGGCAATGTGATCTCTTCCAGTACCAGCGGAAAAAGCGAATATTACATAAGAGGTACCCAGGACGGAGTAAAATCACTTCCCGAAGAAGTGAAAATAACTGTATGTAAAGAAACCGGTTACAAGGCTACCCCCTGGTGCACCGAAACAGAAAAAAAGAAAATGATGGATGATGATGTCAAAGCAAAATACTATTGCAATGAGCATAACATCGATCCCGAAAAATATCCCATAGATCCGGACAAGAAGCTCAACAAAGATTTCGTCTGGATAGAGCCGGCAAAACCGGAGGAAGATGACACGGTAACAGATCCTTCCGTTGTCCCGCCGGAAGACACTACTACTCCGCCTCCGGCACCATGATGATCAATAGCAATGGTTCACATATAAAAATGGATCTGATACTGGCATCAGCATCACCAAGAAGAGAAAAAATGCTGAAGGATGCAGGCTTTTGTCCTGTGGTCATCCCTCCTCTTTCGGAAGAGAATATTCCAATGGAACTGAAACCGGAAGAGGCTGCCATGTTCCTGGCATTAAAGAAGTCACTGTCAGTGCAGGATACCGAACTTTATTCCAGGACATTAAAAAGTCTTACATCCCGGCCCTTGATAGTTTCGGCAGATACTATAGTTGTCAAAAATGGCGAGATCATAGGCAAGCCCGCCGATGAAAAGGAAGCCCTACGGGCACTAATGAAATTAAGCGGATGCCATCACCTGGTGATAACAGGAGTGGCAGTGGCAGGCACTGTTTCCGGTCTTCCGGTCTGCAGGCTTTTTTATGAAAAAAGCAAGGTGTTTTTTAAAAAATACGGGCATAAGGATATAGAAGAATATCTTTCTACCAAAGAGCCCTACGATAAGGCGGGAGGATATTCTATACAGGGACATTTCCGTAAATATGTTGACCATTATGAGGGTGATCATGACAATATCGTCGGCCTGCCTCTGACCAGCTTAAAAAAGGTTTTTAAGACCTTCCAATAAATGTTCTGAAAGGAAAAAACGAAATGACAGATATCTCTCCAAACAAAGATAAAAAACTGATTATCGAAGTTGACGGAATATCATACGAAAGGATCCCCATAAAGACCCATGTGGTGACGCCTGACGATGATATCGCTGATGTGGCAAAAGAGTATGCGGGCCCCCACATAAAAGAAGGCGACATACTTTTTGTATCAGAGAAATGTACAGCAGCCTCACAAAAAAGAGCTATCCCCGTAGAAGAAATACATCCAAGGAAACTTGCCGTCACCCTTTCTAAATATGTTACCAAGACTCCCATAGGCATAGGCCTTGGCATGCCGGTCACAATGGAAATGGCCATACAGGAAGTGGGAACTCCCAGGATACTGCTGGCCGCAGTGGCTGGTGCAGTGGGAAGGGTTTTTCGCAGGAAAGGCTGGTTCTATGTTGTTGCAGGACGAAAAGCCGCCACCATAGACGGCCCCGCTGATTATGTAATACCTCCTTATAACGGATGTGTGGTATTAAGTCCCGCCGAGCCGGACAAAACAGCAAAAAGTATATCAGAAAAAACAGGCGTAGAAGCCTGTATAGTAGATATAAATGATTTCAACGGTGAAGTTATGGGACGCTCCAGTACTAAAATAGATAAGTCGTTTATTATCAAAGCACTGAAAGACAATCCCCTTGGTCAGACCAGACAGCAGACCCCCATGGGTCTTATCCGAAAAGCATAGAAGCTAAAGTTCAAGCTCATACATACACATTGCAAGGGTTGCTATACCTGCCGTTTCAGTTCGCAGTATGGTTTTTCCCAAAGAAACACTTTCGGCGCCGATACCTTTTAGTGTATCGGCTTCTTTTTCGGAAAATCCGCCCTCGGGACCTATTATAATGGCGATCCTCTCAGGGACATTTCCGTTCATGGAAAGCCTTCTCAGACAATCTTTTATGGTTGTCGTTTCTTCATTTTCATATGGGAATACGATCACCGGGAAACTCTTCAGTCTCTGTATTATCTCGGAGAATAAAGTCGCCTGCCTTATTTCGGGTATTATTCCCCTGCCGCACTGCTTAGAAGCTTCTTCCGATATGCTTTTGAACCTTACGACTCTTTTCCAGAAATTACCTCTGTCTACAACAACAGTACGGTCCATAAAAACCGGAACGATTTCCGATACGCCCAGTTCCACGGCTTTCTGCACCGTAAGATCCATTTTGCCGGCTTTGGGTATGCCCTGGAACAAAGTCACTCTGAGTTTTGGTTCCGAAGCAAATTTCTGTTTATCTATAATACGTGCCTCGGCTTCATTTCTGAAGATCCCGCTTATTTCACAGATATATTCCCACTGTTTTGAATCGGATATTAAGATGCGGTCTCCCGCGCGCATCTTAAGAACATCTTTTATGTGGTGGAAATCATCCTCATTATCTATTAGTATGACGGAATCCCCCACCTTGCTTTTGTCAACAAAAATTCTTTTCATTGTATTGGCCGGAAACAGCACACCATTCTCCTTTTTCTAATATTTTTTTTATGCAAAATCCCTGTCTTGTAAGCTCTTTTATAACCATTTCTTTTTTTTCCGTCAGTATGCCCGATGCAATAAATATGCCTCCGGGCTCAAGGTCATTTTTAACTTTTTCTGTTAACTTCACTATTATCTCTGCCAGCAGGTTTCCCACTATGATATCCGCTTTGAATGCCAGATCCTCCATTATGTCAGTCTTTCTGACTTCTATTATATGTTCCAGATTATTTTCTCTGATATTCTCTTCCGCAACTCTTACAGCCTCCGGATCAATATCAACAGCAAGCACTCTGCTGCTGCCCATAAGTGCCGCTGCAATGGAAAGTATACCGGATCCGCATCCCGCATCAATGATCTTTTTGCCGAAGCAGTCTGCTTCCCTGATCAGGGCCGCACAGAGATAAGTGCTTTCATGGGTGCCGGTTCCGAATGCCATTCCCGGATCCATGTATATAACTTTGCCGTTTGTCGGTCCCCTTTTTTCTTCCCATGTTGGTTTTACTGTTATATCATCCGTAAGAGATATTTCGTGGAAGTGTTTCTTTCATGTATGCTTCCATTCATCATCGGATACGGTTTTGTCTTCTACGTAAAGCCTTCCCAGATCGGCTTCTTTACCAAGCTCCATATAAAGTTCATCACTTTTGAGCATCATGATATCTATCTTTATCTGCATAACTTTGCTGCGGTTCTCTTCGGTTTCCTCCAGCCAGAAAGTCACTTCCGGTTCGTCTTCTTTTTCTGCAATGTCGGAAGACAGAAATTCCGAATCGTTTTCATCAACGTTTTTTTTCAGTTCTTTTATGTCCTCTCCGCCTTTTATGCTGGTTTCGCTTATGCCCCTTGTCATCAGAAATGCTGTGACATATTCTATGCCCTGTTTAGATGTACATATTTTGACTTCAATGTATTTCATTATTTTCCCTCCGTTTTTACATAAAGATTATATCATAAAACAGCGTTGTTTGAAAAAAAGGAAGCTATGTGCTATGATTTTTTATGCAAGGTGAAAGGATATTTTTTTATGGATACAGAAAAGAAAATAATAATATATTATTTTTCCGGCACCGGCAACACTGAGATAGTATGCGGGCTTCTTATGCAGGCTCTTATTAAAAGAAATATGGAAGTGTCAATGATATCTATGGAAGATGTCTCTTTTGGTGCTTCTCTGGATCTCTTGACCCCTTCGGATATGATAGGTATTGCCTCTCCCATACACGGTTTTGGCGTTCCGAAAATAGTATCACAAAAAACAAAACAAATCGCGGCAATGGCAAACCGGGATCAACAGGTTTTTTTGCTCCTGACCGGTGCTGATATGGTCAAGATAAACCATGCAGCGGCATCTGCGATATCTAATATCTTTCTTAAAAAAGATATAAAAATATTCTACGAACGTCTTATTGTTATGGCTTCAAATTTTATGGTTGGTTACAACGAAAGATTCAACAGACAACTATATGAGGTGTCCAAAGAAAAAACAGCTCATATGGCTGATGAACTTCTTCTTGGCAGAAAAAGGGAACTTAGGCCTTCCGCATTCTACAGAGTAATTGCAACTGCTACCCATAAATGTGAAAGCGGCCCTGGCGCCTCCTTTTTCGGCAATTCAATAAGATCCGATGATAAATGCACCGGTTGTATGACCTGTGTTAAAAACTGTCCTGTGCAAAACCTGAAGATCACAAACGGTAAAATACGAGGTGGCAAAGACTGCCTCATGTGCATGCGCTGCTTTTATATTTGTCCCGAAAAGGCACTGACAAGCAAATCCTTCAAATTTCCCATACTAAAGAATGGTTATGACCCAAAAAACTTTACTGATCCGTCCTATTCAGCCGAGCCTTTCCTGACAGAAAAAACAAAGGGATTTTACAGGCACTTCCTTAAATACATTAAAAATAAAGAACTTTAGGACTGCGCCCCATCGTTACTAGTACATCCACCGAAGGCAGCTCCGTTATCAGCTTGGGATGCCGGCTTTCTTCCAAGGCCTCGACGATCTGACTTCGGCAGGAATTGTGTACACATATAAACGCGATTTTTATCATTTTACTTTTTCCTGCTTTTCAGAAAGCCTTTGATGGTCATTTTCCGGGAACCAGCGTTGGGTGTTATTTGCAATCTTTACAAGTATAAGCATTACAGGCACTTCTGTGAGTACTCCTACTATTGTTGCAAGGGCTGCCGGGCTTTGTGTACCAAAAAGCGATATGGCTACCGCAACGGCCAGTTCAAAGAAATTCGACGCACCTATCATTGACGCGGGTGCGGCAATATCATGGGGAAGTTTAAATGCTTTGCTGCTCAGATAGGTTATGAAGAATATAAGGAATGTCTGTATAGTCAGCGGCACCGCGATCAAAAGGATATGCAGAGGATTTTCAAGTATTATATCCCCCTGAAAAGAAAAAATTATGACAAGGGTCATAAGCAATCCTATTATGGTAACATTTCCGAATTTGGGTATGAAGGTATCGTTAAAATATGCCGTTCCCCTGCTTTTTGTGATGTGATTTCTTGTCATCACTCCGCCTGTAAGAGGAATAACAACAAATAAAACCACGGATAAGAAAAGAGTGTCCCATGGAATGGATACTCCTCCCACACCCAGCAAAAAAGCAACTATAGGGGTAAATGCCGCAAGTATGATCAAATCGTTCGTTGCCACCTGGACCACGGTGTAAGCTGCATTTCCCTTTGTCAGATGACTCCAGACGAAGACCATTGCGGTGCAGGGAGCAGCGCCCAGAAGTATGGCACCGGCCAGATAATCTCTTGCAAGTTGCTCAGTTATAAGCGGTTCAAATATAACATGGAAAAAAAACCAGGCTATTGCAAACATTGTAAAAGGTTTTATGAGCCAGTTGACCGTCCATGTCACAAATAGCCCTTTCGGGTTTCTGCCAACATTCTTCACACTTTGAAAATCCACTTTAAGCATCATCGGGTATATCATAAGCCATATGAGTATTGCAATGGGTATTGATACATTGGCGTATTCAAAACGTCCCAGAAAATCCGGTATGAATGGCAGGAATTTGCCTATAAACACTCCTGCTGCCATACAGATCAAAACCCATAAACTCAGATACTTCTCAAAAAAACTTATTTCAGAACTCACCTTTTTTTTCATGAAATATATCTCCTCTGATCAGCCTCTTACCTTTTTTAGTATTTCCACAACTTGGTTTACGTCCGGTTCCTTACCGTAAGATACCACTTTCCCATCTATAACCAGAGCGGGTGTCGTCATTACACCATAGGATGCTATAACTGCAAAATCCGTCACATGCTCCACCTTCTCTTTGATCCCAAGCTTCTTTAGCGCCTCTTCCACAGAATTCTCAAGTCTGCTGCACTTGGCACATCCGGTCCCCAGCACCTTTATGCCTGCCGCCTTTTTCTTTGATACTTCTGCTTCTCTCATGCTTGCAGCATCACATTCTCCGCAGCAACATTTTTCAGTTTTTTCCTTTTTCTTTCCAAACAATGCCATATTAATATCTCCTTTCATCTTTCTTAACAGCAATCTCCTCCACTGCAGCAGCACGATCTGCTTTTCTTTCCTTTGAAGAATTCTTTTAGGTTTTCCGGAAGCTCATATTCCGGATCCGTACTTGCATCTTCTGAAGACCTGCATCCTGATTGGGTTTGACTAAACACTCCGGCAAGAACGGCTTCTGCAAGCATTTCTTTTGGAGGCACCTCAAACTTCTCCCCTTCATATTCAAAAACCCTGCAGTCAACATCGCTGCCGCTTATATCACTGCAGCAGTCACAGCTGTTTTCGAGAACCGTATGACAGATGTCCCTGCCGTTTACCCTTATGGTAGGTGAGGAAACAAATCTATAGCTGTTTGCCATTTCCTCAGTTTCTATTTCTTTTTTTTCATAAATGACTTTGTACCCTGCCATTTTGAAAACAGGTGTGAGCATTTCCATAACCTCATCCAGAACTGCATCCGTTCCTATGCAGCGGGTACAGCTTTTAAGATCCAGGTAAAGATACTCAACCAGGGCTTTTTTTTCAGCTTTTTCCTCACACCCGCAGGTGCAGCATTTTTTTGTCATTTTACATTTCCTCCTATACTATCAATGTTTGCAAAACATTGAATAAATAACCTACAATAATTATACCGACCGTGCATATGCCCATAAAAAGTGCCAGAAGTTTGGGTTTTATTGCCTTACGGAGCATTATTATCGAAGGCAGAGAAAGAGTCACCACTGCCATCATAAACGATAAAACGGTGCCTATCTGGGCTCCTTTGAAAAACAATGCCTCCGCAATGGGTATGGTACCGAATATATCGGCATAAATCGGCAC
>DAIMEC010000035.1:0-9786 GCA_036725465.1 Bacillota bacterium
AGTTCTGTAGCAAGAGAATCAGATGATGTCTTTTATACATGGGCGGGTCCTGAGATAGCAGTTGCATCAACAAAAGCATATACCACGCAGCTCATGTGCATGTATCTTATCGGTCTTTATATGGGCTACACAAAAGGTGTTATAGACAAAGAATATTACATGGGAATGCTTGAAGAACTCAAAGCGATACCTGACAAGTTGAGACTTGTCCTGAAAAACGAAACTCTTATATCGGATCTGGCAGACAGATTCTACCACAGAGAGCAGATATTTTTTATCGGCAGGGGGCCGGATTCGGGAGTCTCATATGAAGGATCTCTCAAGCTCAAGGAAATCTCATATATCAATTCTTTTGCCATAGCGGCAGGTGAGCTTAAACACGGCACCATTGCCCTTATGGAAAAAGGCTCGCTGGTCTTTGCCCTTTCCACACAGGACACATTGTTTGAAAAGATGATATCCAATATCGAAGAGATAAAGGCAAGAGGGGCCTATGTTATCGGGATAACCAAAGAAGGAAATACAGAAATAGAAAAGCAGTCCGATGAAAGCATTTATATACCCGATTGTCCCGATGAGCTTACACCGCTGCTTACGGTGGTGCCGCTTCAGGTGTTCGCGTATTATGTGGCAAAAAACAGAGGATGCAATATAGATAAGCCGAAAAACCTGGCGAAATCAGTGACTGTTGAATAGGAGAGATCAATGAAACAGTATGAAGTAAAGGACATAAATCTGGCATTTTCCGGGCACCAGAAAATAAATTGGGTAAAAAACAATATGCCTCTTCTTCGCGGGCTTGAGGAGGAGTTCGCCGCGGACAGACCCTTTGAAGGAATAAAAATATCTCTTTCAATACATATGGAAGCAAAAACAGCCTATTTATGTAAGGTACTAAAGGCCGGGGGAGCAGCTCTTTCAGCCACAGGCAGCAATGTTCTTTCAACTCAGGATGATGTGGCGGCAGCCCTTGCGGATGAAGGGATAAATGTGTATGCGATACACGGGATAGGGGAAGAAGGATACAAAAGACATATAGAAATGTGCCTTTCCCATAAGTCAAATATAATAATAGATGACGGAGGAGATCTTGTTTCCATGCTTCACAAGGAGAGACCTGATCTGGCTTCTTCGGTATGGGGCGGATGTGAAGAAACAACAACGGGGATAAAAAGGCTTAGAGCAATGGAGCGGGAGGGGGTATTAAACTTCCCCATGCTGGCCGTAAACGATGCTGACTGCAAACATCTTTTTGACAACCGTTACGGAACGGGGCAGTCTGTGTGGGACAGCATAATGCGCAATACCAACCTTATTATCGCAGGCAAAACAGTGGTAGTATGCGGATACGGATGGTGTGGCAGGGGCATTGCCATGAGAGCGGCAGCTCTTGGTGCCGGAGTGATAGTTACGGAGATAGATCCGGTAAGAGCGATTGAAGCAAAGATGGACGGCCATCAGGTGATGAGCATGAATGATGCTGCCGGCATCGGAGATATTTTTGTTACCGCCACCGGATGTTCAAAAACCATAACGTTGGGTCATATGAAAAAAATGAAAAACAGAGCAATACTTGCCAATGCAGGACATTTTGATGTTGAGGTGGATGTTGAAGCAGCCGAAAAAACAGCGGTAGAGAAAAAAGAAGTCCGCAGAAATATTATGGGATATAAAATGCCCGGCGGCAAATGGTTAAATATAATGGCAGAAGGTAGGCTGGTCAATATTGCAGCCGCTGACGGGCATCCTGCCGAGATAATGGATCTGAGTTTTGCTGTCCAGGTATTTTCGGCTTTATATATAAAGGACAATCATAAGAAGCTGGAAAAAAAGGTAATAAGTGTTTCAGGGGATATAGACAAAAAGATTGCGGAAAGAAAGCTTGAAAGTTGGGGTATCAGCATTGACAGTCTTACTGAAGAACAAAGACTGTATCTTAACAGCTGGAGGATTTAGGAGAATACATGGATAACGCAAATAGGGTAGAAAGAAGAAACAAAAAGGTAATGAGGCTACTTGTCGTTTTTCTG
This sequence comes from Bacillota bacterium, assembly GCA_036725465.1. GTDB lineage: Bacteria > Bacillota > Clostridia > Peptostreptococcales > Anaerovoracaceae > UBA1422. The sequence goes on from DAIMEC010000035.1 coordinate 2,031, forward strand.
TCAATAGCAGTAGTTGTGGCCGGTGCTTTTTTGATAATGGGCGCTTATAAAAACCAGAACAGGATAGAACAGATAATAGCCAAAGCGGACAAACTTCAAAGGGGCTACTTTTATGAAAAGGCAATAGATGTATTGAAGGAAGACAAGAGTATTTATGACCCTCATGATCAAGATGATCCGGTTACACAAAAAATAAACGAGATAAAAAAGGCAGAAGAAGACCTTGTGAAATACGATGGATTTGTGGAACATATCTTTTTTCACAGTCTGATCGTGTATCCCCAACTGGCATTTGATGACAAGGGACATCCGGCTATTGGATACAATGCATGGATGACAACTGCTGACGAATTCAAGAAAATGCTTCCCTTGCTGCAAGAAAGAGGATATATACTTTATCCCATTGAAGAAGTATGCGATATAGATAAAGAGACGGGCAAGGTAACTAAAAAAGATATCTATCTGCCAAAGGGCAAAAAACCTCTGATAATATCCATTGATGATGTTGATTATTATGATTATATGAAACAGGACGGTTTCGCCAGCAGACTTGTTGTGGATAAGAGTGGTAAAGTTGCCACTGAGGTTAAAACACCGGAAGGCAAAACCGAGATCACCTATGACGGAGATGTCATGCCCATACTGGACAGATATGTTGAGAAAAACCCGGAATTTTCATGGCAGGGATACAAGGGGATAGTTGCCACAACAGGATATCAGGGAGTATTCGGATACAGGATAACAGACGGACTGCCTAAGACGGATGAATGGAGACAGGAAGTAAAAGAAATATCGAAAGCATTGCGGGAAAGCGGATGGGATATAGCATGCCACAGTTATACCCATGACGGATACTTGAAGGATGCGGATGTTTCCCTTGGATCCATGAAGTCAGATATTGACAGATGGAAATCAAACATAGAACCCTATGTGGGCGAAACTGCAATATATATTTCTCCTTATGGGTTTCAGTATATGTCAGGAAGCACAGCCCATAGATATATAGTGGATTCCGGATTCCATATTTTCTGTCCTGTCAGCAATATAAGAAAGCTTTCATTCTATAAAGATGTGATGGTATCCCCCAGGGTGAATATGGACGGATACAAGATGATGCTGGCTCCCGATGAGGTGAATGAATATTATTTTGACGTGGATAAAGTACTGGATGATGCAAGACCTCCATTCGATGCAGGATCGTTGGTATAAAAGCATAAGAAGGAGAAGACATGAATTATGCAAAAAGGCTCAGCTGGCTTGAAGACCAGTCTCTGCTAAAAGCTTTTCAGCTGGCGGAAACAGAAGATATGATATCATTTTCTGCGGGATTCCCCTCATCTGAAACATATCCCCTTGATGCAGTGAAGGAATCCATGGCAAGAGTAATTGATAATCAGGGAGAAACAGCATTAAGTTACTGTTCTACCAGTGGGTACAGCAAATTAAGGCAGATCCTTACAAAGCGTATGTCGGACAAGTTCAATCTTGAATATGCGCTGGATGAAATAATAATAACAAGCGGATCACAACAGGGACTTGATATGAGTGGTATGCTTTTTGTCAACGAAGGAGATGTGGTGATTTTTGAGGAGCCCTCCTATCTGGGAGCGGTAAATGCACTTCGGGCATATCAGGCAGAGCTGGTATCGGTGCCAACGGACAGGGAAGGAATGGAAATACCGGCTCTTAAGGAGACCCTTGAAAAATACGGAACAAGAGTAAAAATGGTATATGTGAATCCGGATTTTCAGAATCCCACGGGCAGAAGCTGGTCCGATGGCCGAAGAAAAGACTTTATGGAGTTCATGAGCGGCTATGATATACCCGTCCTTGAAGATGCTGCATACGGGGAGCTTTCCTTTGATGAAGAAAGGCAAAAGCCCCTGGCATATTATGATCAAAAAGGGCAGGTAGTATATATAGGAACTTTTTCAAAAATATTCTGCCCGGGATTAAGAGTGGCATGGCTCTGTGCCCGAAGGGATATAATGGAGAAATATCTGGTACTCAAAAATGCGGCGGATCTTTCTTCCTCCACCATTGCACAGATGCAGATGGCGGATTATATGGAAAATAACGACCTGGATTTACATATAAAAAGTATTTGTACTCTTTATAAACACAGACGTGATGTGATGGCCAAGATGATAGATTCCGAATTTCCCAAAGAAGTCAACTATGTTCTTCCCAAAGGAGGGCTGTTTATATGGCTGGAGTTGCCAGAGGGTAAAGATGCGGCGGAACTTCTTATTCGCGCAGCACAAAAAAAAGTGGCATTCATAACGGGAGCATCATTTTATCTCAGCACAAAGAAAAACAACGAATTAAGACTCAATTTTTCGAATATGTCTGACGAAAAAACAGAAATAGGCATGAAGATCCTGGGAGCGATAACTAAGGAGTATTTAAATGTCTAAATCAGTATTGACGGAGATTTTCAACATAAATGAAAACATCAAAAAACGAATAAAAGATGCGGTCAGTGAATGCATAAGGGATTTCCAGAGCAGCAGGGAATGCAGCACAGGGTTCGGAGAACCGGTAATAGGCTATGTTAGCGCAAAACATCCTCTTTTTATCAAATACCTTGATGAAGATATATGCCTTCACCCAAAGGGCATATATAGACCCGGGAATACAGTCATCATCCATTTTGTACCTTTTGAAAGAAAAACAGCCGAAAGTAACAGAGGAGGCAAGGAACCTTCACCGGAGTGGACAAAAGCCTTTTATGACAGTATGCATCTTTCGATGAAACTGAACGGTATCATATGCGATACCCTTGATGAAGTGGGAAGACTTCATTCCGGTACCAACATACCCACAGACTGGAACGAAGAGAAGTGCAGAGAGGAGTGGTCCCATAAACTGGCAGCATATGCTGCGGGTATGGGAAGATTCGGCATTGCAGGATCCTTTCACACGGAACTGGGTTTTGCCGGAAGATTGGGCAGCATACTGGTGGATGAACACTATGCGGACTTTGAAGAAAGGGATCTGAAAATGTGGGATATGGAGCGAGTTATAAGCCACATAAAAACCGACAGTAAATATAAAGGGGCAGAAGACATCAGAGTCAGTCGGAAAGCCATAGAAGCATGTCCCGGCGGGGCAATATCAGAAGATGGCATAGACAGGAAGCTCTGTCAGGCCTGGTGCAGGAAAATAAATGATATTATTCCTTCTCCCGAGGTCTGTGGCAAATGCTTTTTCTATGACAGATAATCCATTATTCGGGAACGAACTTTCGCTTCACCCATTATATTCTGTATAGTCCAAATATCCGGAGACTGGCTTCGGCCTGTGATGGCTATTCGAATCACAGTGCTGACATGACCCACATGCCCCTTGTAGGCATCCGGGTCTTTTTTATAGTCCTTCGGCCGGGCAGCATATGAAAATTCAGATGCAATATCCCTTATTTTTGAGAACCATGTGCTCTGATCATCGCAAGGGTCATAGGTGGAGAGATATGCCTTTAGGATAGAGATTGCATCCCGGCTGTCTACTTGTTCGGGCAGCCGGTCTTCTATTTCGAAAAACGCGTCAAAAAAGTATTTTATGTACTCGAACATCTGACTTGCACAAATAAAGTCTTTTCGCGGCTTTGGGTCGTTTCTGCCTATATCGATAATGGATTCCAAATAGCCCTCATTCTCTTTTAGAGCAGCATATACCTCGGGTCTGTATTGAGAAGCCCATTTTTCAAGGAACTCCCTAAGGGAAGCTGCCGGGATGCCGGCAAGACATTCCTTTGAAACGTCATTTAATTTATCAAGATCGAAAAGTGCACCGGAAGTACTCATTTTTTCCATGGAAAAGGGAAACTCTTCACAGGGTATATCGGGATTTTGGGTTCGCCATTCTTCATAATTTGAATTTAGCAGTGTAAGCAGATATTCTCTTACTGCTTCGGGATGATAGCCTTTTTCTTTGTAGAAATCAAGAGAAAGTTCGGGATCATTGCGTTTTGAAAGTTTTCTCTTATTGCCGTTTTCGTCCAGTTTCATTAACTGTGCAGTATGACAGTAAATGGGAGGCCGGAAGTTGAGTTTTTCAAAAAGTTCAACATGTATCGGCAGCGATGAAAGCCATTCTTCGCCGCGAACCACATGGGTAGTTCTCATAAAATGATCGTCACAAACATGGGCAAAATGATATGTGGGCATGCCGTTGGCTTTCAGTATTACTATGTCCTGATAGTTGGACGGCATGGTCAGGATACCTCTTATTGCATCATTGATTTCTATATTGTTCTTTTCTTCCCCGTCAAAAGCCCCCGATCCACCGGATCTTAGCCTTAGAACATAGCTTTTTCCTGCAGATATATGTTTTTCTACTTCTGTGATCGAAAGATCGCGGAAGGTGGCATATTTACCGTAAATACCGGGAGTCTCTTTTTTTTCTTCCTGCTGTTTTCTGGTTTTTGCGATTTCTTCTTCAGTCATGAAACAGGGATATGCAGCCCCCTTTTTTACAAGTTCTTTTGCAAAACAACTGTACAGATCCTTTCGCCTGCTTTGAAAATATGGGCCGTAGTTTTCGGATCCTGTTCCGGCACCTGCACCCTCATCGAAATTTATCCCAAAAAAATCAAGAGAATCAATGATGGTCTCAACCGCACCTTCAACAAATCTTTTTTCGTCTGTATCTTCTATCCTGAGATAAAAAACACCGCCGCTTCGGTGCGCAAGCCTCTCATCGATAAAGGCACCGTAAAGATTGCCAAGATGTATAAAGCCGGTGGGACTCGGACCCAGTCTTGTTATCATAGCTCCTTTAGGCAGTTCTCTTTCGGGGTAAAGCGTTTCGTAGTATTCCGGTGTTCTTTCAACCTCCGGAAAAAGAATTTCGGCAAGTTTGTTGTGATCCATAAAGTCCTCCGTTCCATGTAAAACCGATATTTCCACATTGGTTATTATATACGAATAGTAAAGATAAAAAAAGCATTGTTTGAACTAAAGGAAAAGCTGCTCGTCAAATTGAGTAGAAAAGACTGTTGAAATAAAAAATCCCTTAGTTCCAAGACAGACTTTCTTAAATATGCTTATTTGACGAAAACCATAAAAGTGAGGTATAATATTACACATTAGTTAGGAGGGATGTCCTTATGGACAGTCACAGTATAACGGCGATAGCCGCTATAATTGTGCTTGTGATTTTGTCGGGATACTTTTCAGCGACAGAGACTGCATTTACATCGCTGAACCGGATAAAAATAAAGAATCTTGCCGGGGAAGGCAATAAAAGAGCAAAGCGTGTGCTACATCTTTCTGAGCGGTACGATAAACTGTTGTCAACTATTTTGATTGCCAATAATGTGGTCAACATCACCATGACCGCCGTGGCAACGGTGCTTTTTATAAATCTCTATGGAGACATGGGTGCGACGATCTCAACCATCGTTATAACCATTGTCGTTTTGATTTTTGGAGAAATTTCACCGAAGACTATGGCGAAAGAAGCTCCTGAATCCTTCAGCATGTTTTCAGCACCCATAATACATTTTTTTGAGACACTTTTTACGCCTGTGAATTTCATTTTTGCCAAATGGAAGCAGCTCATAATAAAGATATTCAAAATAGGGGACAGCAGCACCATAACTGAAGACGAACTGAAAACCATGGTGGAGGAGGCGGAGACAGAAGGCGGTATAGACGAAGATCAGAGTGAACTGATACAGAATGCAATCGAATTCAATGAACTTCAGGCCAGGGACGTACTTACCCCCAGAGTTGATATGGAGGCCGTGGATATTGAAGCCACCGAAGAGGAAGTCGCTTCGAAATTCAGAAGTACGGGGTACAGCAGACTTCCGGTATATGAAGATGATCTGGATTCCATAATGGGAGTCCTTAATCAGAAGGATTTTCATAATTACATAGTCGGCACAGAGAAAACCGTTTCTGACTTTGTGAAGCCCGTTGTTTTTGTCGGAGAGACGATGAAAATTTCTGCGCTTCTCAGGAAACTTCAGCTGGTGAAGACCCATATCGCCATAATTGTGGATGAATACGGTGGGACTGAAGGCCTTGTAACAATGGAAGACATAATTGAAGAACTGGTGGGCGAGATATATGATGAACATGATGCCATAATGAGCCAGGAAGTCACAGAACTTCAGAACGGTAGTTACAGGGTCATGTGCAGTGCAAGCCTTTCAAAAGTATTCGACTTTTTCGGGATATATGATGAACTTGATGTAAATACCGTAAACGGATGGGCAGTGCTTTGCCTTGACAAGCTGCCCGAAAAAGGAGACATATTTGAATACAAAAGCGGAAAAAAACTGCTTAAGGCAAGAGTCACAAAGGCTAACGGCAAAAAAGCTCTGGAACTTAATGTTACAGCAGAAGAACTGACACGGGAAGAGGAAGAAGAGGTAGAAGAATAAATGGGACTTATGGAAAAAGTCTTTGGTGACATAAATGCCAAAGAGGTAAAAAAGCTTGAAAAGATCGCGGACAAGATAGATCTTATGGATCGGGAAATGCAGCAACTGACTGATGGTCAGCTGCAGGAAAAAACTCCTGAATTCAAAAAAAGACTGAAAGAGGGAGAGACACTTGATGACATACTTCCTGAAGCTTTTGCAGTTTGCAGAGAAGCGGCATGGCGGACTCTTGGCATGAAGCATTTTTATGTTCAGCTCATAGGCGGCATAGCACTTCATCAGGGAAGGATAGCAGAGATGAAAACCGGTGAAGGAAAAACACTGGTGGCCACGCTCCCCGTCTATTTGAATGCACTGGAGGAGAAGGGGGTACATGTCGTTACGGTAAATGATTATCTGGCCAAGAGAGACATGGAATGGATGGGCAAGATATACAATTTTCTGGGGTTGAGTACAGGCTGCGTGATACACGGCATAACGGAAGAGGACAGAAGAGCAGCTTATGCAGCGGATGTAACATATGGGACCAACAACGAATACGGGTTCGATTATCTTAGAGATAACATGGTCATATACAAAGAAGAGATGACACAGAGAGACCTTAACTATGCCATAGTCGATGAGGTGGACTCCATACTTGTTGATGAGGCCAGAACACCTCTTATTATTTCCGGGCAAGGTGATAAATCCACAGAGCTTTACAATCAGGCAAACAGATTCGTCAAAACACTGAAAAACGAAAAGGACTATACAATTGAAGAAAAGGACAAGCAGGTATCTCTGACAGAAGAAGGAGTTTCCAGATGTGAAGAGTATTTCAGAGTTGATAATTTCTCCGATCCGGAAAACATGGAAATAAACCATCATGTACTGCAGGCGCTCAAGGCCCATAATCTTATGAAAAGAGATGTGGATTATATAGTAAAAGACGGAGAGATAATAATAGTTGATGAATTCACCGGAAGACTCATGTTCGGAAGAAGGTACAGCGAAGGACTTCATCAGGCCATAGAAGCAAAAGAGGGCGTTTATGTCCGCTCAGAATCAAAAACACTGGCTACAATAACTCTGCAGAATTATTTCAGGATGTATCAGAAGCTGGCAGGAATGACCGGTACCGCAAAGACCGAAGAAAATGAGTTTCGTGAAATATACAATATGGATGTGGTGGTTATCCCCACAAATAAACCGGTAATAAGAGAAGATTGTCAGGATGCTGTATTTGCCACAGAAAAGGGTAAATACAAGGCCATTGCCGACAGAGTGGCTGAGGCCCATGAAAGCGGGCAGCCTGTCTTGGTGGGAACTATTTCCATCGAAAAATCAGAGTTGATTAGCGAAATGCTGCAAAGAAGAGGAGTA
>DAIMEC010000036.1:0-9383 GCA_036725465.1 Bacillota bacterium
TGATTTAACAGTACAATTATTTACTTTGCGTGTCCACTTATTTAATATAGATCCAGAATACCATAAGAGAGCATATTATGCCGCACCCATAAGGATGCGCAAAAATGAAATAATCGGGGCAATAGGACTTGGTGTTCTTTGCGAAGAAATGAATAATTACATGTTGGCTATGATAGCAGTTGCCGCCAGGACGATAGAAAACGAAATAACACTTTTGAAAAACAATGCCATAATATTTCAGCATAATAAAGAAAAGCAAAGCATACTGGACTCTGTAACGGACGGAGTCATCCACGTGGACAAAGAACAAATAATAACGCAGGCAAACCTTCAGATGATGGAAATGACCGGTCTTGAAAAAGAAGAGCTTATTGGACAGCACATAAGCATCGTAGAAACACTTCCCACCATAAACAGTATCGAAAAAAACATTGAATATGCAGAAAAAGATCTGAGGGTCAAACTTAAAAGCAAGACCGGTTATTTCAGCTGCTTCCTTAACAGAAACATAATAAATGAAGAGGATCCGGAAAGGAAAAGCGTAATATGGATATTTACAGAAATAAATGAGATACAGGAATTGGCGGACAAAATAAGTCTGGCCAATCGTGCATTTTTTACTTTCAAAAGTATCATAGGGGAAACAAGAGATATTAAACAGACAGTTACTCTGGCAAAAAAAGTAGCAGACTATGAAGCAAGAGTTATTTTGGAAGGAGAAAGCGGTACGGGAAAAGAAATACTGGCACAGGCAATACACAATGACGGCAAAAGAAAAAACGGGCCCTTTGTTGCAGTGGACTGCGGAGCCATACCCAGAGAATTGCTGGAAAGCGAAATGTTCGGATATGAAGAAGGAGCATATACAGGAGCAAAAAAAGGTGGTGCAAGAGGCAAATTTGAACTGGCAAACAAAGGCACACTTTTTCTTGACGAAGTAAGCAATCTTCCCCTTGAGATGCAGGCCAAGCTCTTAAGAGCTCTACAGGAAAATAAAATAGTAAGGATAGGAGGGGACAGACCTATACCGATAGATGCACACATAATTGCGGCAACAAACAAAGATCTCAAAAAAGAAGTGGCAAACGGAACATTCCGTGAAGATCTTTTTTACCGGCTTGACATAGTTCATATAAAAGTTCCCGCGTTAAGAGAAAGAAAGGCAGACATACCGCTTATTGTAAACAACTATATCAAGATCAACAGTGCCAGACTTCATAAAAAAATCAAGGGACTTGATGAAGAGGCAATGAAGACCCTTATGGCATTCAATTGGCCGGGTAATGTAAGACAGCTCAATAATGTAATAGAAAGAATGATGATATTGACCGACAAGGAAATAATGACAAAAGATGCGATACCTCCCGAAATCAAAAGTCCATCTTCGGAAACCTTCTATGAAGCCATAAGGTCGGATGATATCGATTCTCTTGATGTGGTCAATACAAAATATATAAGAAGAGTTGTTGAACAGTTTGGCGGAAACATAAAAAAAGCATCTGAAAAACTGGGTATAAGCAGAGCAACAGTATACAGGTATCTGGAGAAATAAATATGTCGGAAAAGAAGAACAATCAAAAAAACTCATACGATATGACTATTATGAACGGCACAGTAATCGATGTTGTCGAAGAGAAGTATGTTAAAAAAAACATTGGCATAGTAAACGGGAAAATCGAAAAACTTACAACAGAAAAAATATCGGGTAAAGAAGTTATTGATGCTAAGGGACTGCTTATATCACCGGGATTCATAGATTTTCATTCTCATGTGGATGGCAATTCATATTCTGCGGCCTGTCTCGTTAAGCAGGGAGGGACCACCACCCTAGGCGGAGAAAGAGAACTCAGCAGTAAGAGTATCAACCGGGTAGAAGACGGTTTTGTTATCAATCAGGGATTTTCCATTTCTCAGTCATTTGTTTTAAGGAGAGCTGTTGGTATAACAAACCCCAAAAGGCCTGCAAATTCTGAAGAAATAAGCGCCATGGTTGATCTTGCAAGAAGATTTATGGAATATGGTGCCTTTGCCATATGCTTCGGCCTGGAGCTGGTGCCGGGCACTTCCTTCGATGAGATACTGGCACTTTCAAAAGTGGCAAAAGAATATGAAAGACCCATAATGGTCCATTTGAGAAAAGACGGCAAAGAAGCCCTGCAGTATTTTGAAGAGATAATACAAGTGGCAGAGCTTACAGGTGTAAGTGTACAGATACTTCAGCTCATGTACATGGTAGGCATTGGAGGAGCCATGCCAATGGCCCTTGAAATAATAGAAAAAGCCAGAGCAAAGGGGCTTGATATAATGGCAGACAGCGGTGTATATGCAGCCTATTCTGCCTGTATAGGTACCGGCATATTTGAAAAAGGCTGGGAAAAAGAATATGGAGATACGTCAACTGAAGATCTTTTGATTTCTTCCGGTATACACGTGGGAGAATACTGTAATGATGAACTTTTTGAAACACTAAGAAGTGAATTCCCTGAAACATTGGTAACTGCCTTTGTGTGTGATCCGGAGGCCATTTCCATGGCTCTAAAAAAAGATTATGTTTATGTATCAACAAATGCCGCAGACGGGCCTCATTACCCCGGAATAGGAGCTCCGGAAGTGGCAGGCACATATCCAAGGCTTTTGGGCAAATATGTGAGGGGGAAAAAAGTGATTTCCCTTATGGAGGCCATAAAGAAAATAACGATTTTGCCGGCAAAAAGATTCGGTATCAGGGACATAGGATATATTGATGAAGGAATGAATGCGGATATCGTTATTTTTGATGAAAATACTATAATCGATAGGGCTGATTTTATCGGGATAGGAAGGCCCGACACTCCACCGGAAGGAATAAAAGCAGTAATAGTAAATGGAAAAAAAGCCGTGGAAAATGGATGTCTTACAGAAAATATACATGCAGGATGCTTTATAAAAAGATGATGTGTAAAATAATTAGACAATTGATTCCTGTACTATGAAAAGAATTTTGCTAAAAGTATCATTGTGTATAATAATTTTGCATAAATAGCATCGCTGTATTTTTTTTGAACAAAAAAAAATACTGAATATTGTTAAAAATATAACTCTCCTTTAAAAATGAACACTTTCTGACCACATGATAGCTTGGCACAGAAGTTGCTAATCTATTATATGTAGCACTTAGTATGCTAAAGAGTTTTTTCAGAAAGGAGAGGAAGAATATGACATTATCAAAGTATTCATTTGCACTGCCTACCCGTATTGAATTTGGAGAAGGTGTTGTAAATGATGCGGGGAAAGAAGCAAAGGCTTTGGGCGCATCCAAGGTAATGCTTGTTGCAGACAAAGGAGTAATAGCTGCAGGCCTGACAGAAGCCGTTGAAGAAAGCCTGAAAAAAGAAAACATCGATTATGTGATCTATGATCAGATCGTTCCAAATCCCAGAGACATCCATTGTGTTGCAGGACACGAATTTGCAGTAAAAGAAGGTGTTGATGTACTGGTGGCAGTGGGCGGCGGAAGTTCGATGGATACGGCAAAGGCCATTGGGACACTTCTGACACACGGGAAAACGATTCAGGACTGGTGTGGTTATCAGCTTCTTGAAAGAGAAATCACACCTTTGATCGCCATACCTACCACGGCCGGAACCGGCAGTGAAGTGACACCGTTTGTAGTTATAACAGATACTACCACTCATGTAAAGCTGAATATATTCGATCCAAAGGCAGCAGCAAAGGTTGCATTGATCGATCCTGTTATGCTGATGAAGTTGCCATCTCATATAATGGCATCCTGCGGTGTAGATGCATTGACACATGCTGTTGAAGCATACACATGTACACTGGCTTGTCCGCATACGGATGCATATGCTTTATATGCCATTGAGCTTATACGCAAAAATTTGAGAAATGCTGTTAAAGAACCCACTATCGAAGCATGCACAGGCATGATGTTGGGCAGTACAATAGCCGGTATCGCATTCGGATATTCAGATGTGGGCGGAGTACACTGTATAGGAGAGGCACTTGGAGGGAGATATGATACACCTCATGGTGTGGCAATGGCGATATTCCTTCCGGCAGTTACCGAGTACAATATCCCTGCAGATCTGGAAAAGCATGTGGATATAGCAAAGGCAATGGGTGTAGATGTTACCGGAATGAATAAAGAGGATGCGGCCATGGAAGGTGTCAAAGCTATGCAGAGGTTGTGTGACGATGTGAAAATCCCGAGGATGAAAGATCTGAAAGGTATCGATCCTGCCGATTTCGAAGCCATAGCCATTGCTTCGGAGAAGAATGTTTCTACTCCCAGCAACCCTCGGAAAATCACTGCCAAAGAATATCTTGAAATCATAAAAAAAGTTTATGAAGGTTAGAAAATTTTATTAAGGAGGTGAAATAATATGGAAGAGAAAATTAAGTTAAAAAGAATACTTGGATTTCCGGCCACATATGGAGCTGCGGTAGGGCTGGTAGTATCGGGGACAGCAATGTTTTCAGTGGGAAATGTTGGTGCGATTTCCGGAAACGCAACTTTCATTTGTGCAGCCATAGCCCTTATACCCATGATGTCCACGGCGTTTGCCTTTGGTGAACTTACGGCGATGCTGCCCGGTGGCGGAATGATATCTGATTATACTGCTCCTGCGCTGGGGAGATTCTGGGCCACATTTGCGCTGCTTAGCGGGTATGTAGTTCTTATAGCCTGTGACGGTGGTACACAACTGGTAATGGGAGGGCTTGCATTTGAGGATCTTATAGGCGTTCCTCAGGCAGCAGTATCTATAGCCTTGCTTGTAATAATAATATGTGTCAACGTTTTCGGTGTTCAATTCTACGGAGGTGCTCAGGCGGCCATTACCTGGACCATGATGATAGTATTCCTTATTCTGGGTATTGTAGGTTCGCTGGGAACAGGAGAGGCACTGGGAGTGGCTACTCCTATCCCGGAAAACGCAGGTCTTCTGCCGGAAGGCGGATGGCCCACAGTGTTCGGTGCAGTGGGTACAGCAGTATGGTTCTTTATAGGATTTGAATTTGCATGTCCTCTTGCGGAAGAAAACAAGAAACCATACAAATATGTTCCATGGGCGCTGATATTAGGACTTATAACTATTTATGTCGTTGATATAATATTTGTTTACGGCGCAGTAAAATATACTGATTTGGGTGTAATGGCAACTTCCTCAGTACCGCATGTGGATGCAGCAAGTGCCGTCCTGGGTCCTGCAGGTGGTATTATAATGGGACTTCTGACGATATTTGCATCCTTCACAACAGGAAACGATTACGTTTGTGCGTTGCCAAGAATGCTTTACGGAATGGCAAGAGAAAACCTCGTACCCAAAGTATTCGCAAAACTGCATCCCAAATACAGAGTATCGATGTACGGTATCTTTTTCACAGTTTGTCTGATACTTCTGGTACTTATATATGTTACCGTAAAGGGCGGCACATCAGATGCCATACTTACACTTATCAATACCGCATGCATAACATGGCTGATCGCATATATTATAGCCATGGTAGATGTGCTGGTGCTCAGAAAGAAATATCCTGATTTTCCAAGGCTTTTTAAAGTTCCGGCTGCAGGAATAGTTCTTCCTATAGGTATGCTGGGAGCCGTATATGCCATATATACACTTTCATATGTTCTTATGTTTGCATGTATTCTGATGGCAATCATCGCAGCTTATGCTATAATTTGGAACAAAGCCCATGGGTTGCCCGTGAATGATAAAGTTCCTATTGAAAAATTGGTAAAGGATGTAAGAGATAGATCCGAGTACCTTGCGGTATGGGATGAAGCTGTAGAAGAATGGATGAAGAAAAGAGATGCACTTCAATAATACAAAATAATAGGTTGATCGGGGTCATCGCTTCTGCGGTGACCCCGACAATCACCATAAAAATCATCATGGAGGGAAAAAATGGAAATGCTTCTTACGACCCCAAAAAATGAAAGGATAGGCAGCAGAAGAATAAAGAGAAAAGAACCGGGACCCGGTCCGCTGAACAACAGAGCAGACAGAAAGCTGACATTTGTTGCGGATATGTTTACAGTGGCCATGGGAGATAATTTTCTGGAACTAAAAAAAACCATTTTACATCGGGAAATAATCTGCCGGGGATACAGATATCTGACCAATCTGAGTCTCGATTATGACAAATATGTAAAGCGGATATGGGCAAGGGTCTGGGAACTGTTTTTTAAAACAACCTTTGATGTTTCCGGATACTCAGAGGCAGAGAACGAAAAATGTCATTTTGTTGCTGTAAACAAGGGGAAATGGAGTATAAGTGATGCTGAATGGATAGACAAGAGTTCAAGCTGCAGCACTGACAAAACAAAGGAATACCTGTCACGGCTAAACAATAAGCTGATAATCGAAAGAATGGTTATGCTTGACATGGTGGATGCGGAGATAATATTCAGCCCTCAGAACAGAACCTGGACGGTAAAATATAAATCTGTTATCGGTTCAACAAACTGGATAATGATCCCTCCAATAACTCAACTCATAAAGCATAAACCATATGAAGTGATAAGAACGATAGAATTTTTTGAACTTGTTCTGGATGCGCTGGTGAATGCAAACAAGGCTGAAAAGATAACTTAAAGGACACATAAATATCACATTTTAATATATGAAAAATCCCTCTTTCGAGAGGGGTTTTTCATTTGCTGCTGGCATCTCACTCTCATAAATCATTGACACCCAACCATATTTGCTAGTATAATAACATATATTAAAATTCATTGACTCCGACCTTCCGGAGGACACCTTGTGCCCGGGGAGGCGATAGGGTAACAGGAGCGATCCTGCTGCCTGCCATTGTGCAAAGGAGAGACTGATATAAAGTCTTGCTTTGCATTTTTTTATTTCATGAAAGGTGGGAGAATAGTGAAAAGACTAAAATTCAACAAGGAAAATTGTATAGGCTGCCAGCTTTGTGCACAAGTATGTTCAGCCATGAAAGAAGGTGAATATGTGCCTTCAAAGGCTAGGATAGCCATAGAAACATATTATGAAGACGGCGATCTGAAATACAAAGATGATTTTTGCATCCTTTGCGGTATATGTGTGAAAAAATGTCCCGAAGGAGCTATCACAATGAACGAGTATATCGAAGTGGATATGGCAAAATGTACGGGATGTGGCGTATGTGCCGAAAAATGCCCCAAGCATGTTATCAGAATAAGAGAAGATAAAGCGTATATATGTGACACCTGCAAAGGTGATCCGACATGTGTGAAAACATGTCCCCAGAATGCGCTGACATTTGAGTAGGAGGTATGTAAAGATGACAATGACAGGATATCAGAACAAAGTTTTGAGAATAGATCTATCGGCCGGAAAACATAAAACAGAACCTCTCAATATGGAATTTGCTGCGAAATATGTTGGGTCCAAAGGACTTGCCATAAGATATATGTATGAAGAGTTAAAACCGGGAATAGATGCTCTTGGCATCGAAAATAAACTTTTCTTTACGACCGGTCCTCTCACGGGAACGCCAGTTGCATGTTCCGGGAAACTTTCTATTGCGGCAAAGTCACCTGCCACAGGAACCATGAATGACTGTTCAATAGGCGGGCATGCAGGGATAAGGATCAAGTATGCCGGATATGACATGATTATTTTTGAAGGAAAACTTGAGAAGCCCGGATATATAGTTATAGAAGACGACAAAGTGAAATTCATGGATGCTGATGATCTGTGGGGCAAAGGATCCCATGAAGCAGAAAGCATCCTCACAAAAAAATACGGAACAGACTACAGTGTTCTTTCAATAGGTCCTGCGGGAGAAAACCTGAGTCCCATGGCATGTATAAATTCTGACTACTACAGACAGGCAGGAAGAGGCGGAATAGGTGCCGTAATGGGAAGCAAAAATATGAAAGCGGTTATTGTCAGGGGAACAGGCGGAGTAAAGGTGCCGGACATAGAAAAAGCAACGGACAGGATAATTGAACTTCTACAAAAGGATGTTCTTCAGGAGGACAACACTTTTGTTTATGATTCGGGAACAACTGCCTTTCTGGAGGCCTGTAATGATGGGGGCATCCTTCCCTACAAAAACTTTTCCGACACAACTGATCCGGACTGGAAAGAATATAACGACGGCGTTCTTATGGAACATCGCAAAGGCAAAAGAGGCTGCGGGAGCTGTGGACTGGGATGCGGAAATTTCCTGCAGATAGGAAAGGCTGTATGTGAAGGTCCCGAATATGAATCTATTTCGGTGGCGGGGCCTAATGCGGGGATAAAAGACCCTGAACACATCGTCAAATTCAATCAGGTTGCAGATGATTTGGGACTTGACACCATAAGTGCCGGAGATACCATAATATGGGCAATGGAAATGACTGAAAGAGGCATACATGATTTCGGCATCCGGTTTGGTGAAGCTGACAAAATGATCAGTATGCTGGAAATGATGGCCAAAAAAGAAGGAATAGGAGCGGATCTGGCTGACGGTGTAAAAAAAGCTTCAGAGAAATTCGGAGGAACAGATTTTGCCATGCAGGTAAAAGGACTTGAGTATCCCCAATATGAACCAAGGGGTTCATGGGGAATGTCCATGGCCTATGCGGTTTCAGACAGAGGGGCATGTCATATGAGATCATATGCTCCCAATGAAGAAGTCTTTGCCGCATCTATACCGCCGTACACAGCAGAGGGAAAGGGGCAGATGGTTTATAACCTTGGGGAATTCAATGCTGTGAAATTCTCCCTGTGCGTTTGTGATTTCTGGGGAACCATAACTTATGAAATAATGGCGGAACTGCTGACCATTGTAACGGGAAGAGAATGGAAACCGGAGGAAATGGCAGAAGTAGGAAGGCGTGTGCTTAACATAGGACGTGCATTCAATCAGAGAGAAGGTTTTGCCAGAAAAGATGATACGATGCCGGAAAGACTGGCAAAGGATCCATTAAAAAGCGGACCTGCGGCAGGCCAGACCATACCGAGAGAAGCCTTTGATGATATGCTTGATCAGTACTACAAAGTAATGGGCTGGGATGAAAATGGATGTCTGCCCGATGAACTCATAGAGACCCTGTAAAATGAAATATGGAGATAACAATAACACTCAGAGGTGCATTAAAAAAGTATCTGGACGGAGATAATGAAAGAAAAGTGATCGTACCTAACGGATGTACATGCGACGAAGCTTTAAAGGTCATAGGACTGGATCACAAAAAAGTGGCCCGTTTTGGTTTTGTTGCAGTGAACGGCATGAAAGTTATGATCAATGACAGGCTAAAAGAGGGAGATGAATTAAAGGCATATCCCAGGATATCGGGAGGCTGATAATGAAAAAAAGATATGAAAAGAATTTATCAGCTTTTAGTGAAGAGGAGATAAACAAACTTCATTATCTTAAAATATGCATCA
>DAIMEC010000037.1:0-8857 GCA_036725465.1 Bacillota bacterium
GGAGATGATATGCCTCCTGCAAAGGAGATATTTTTTGCATTATATGATCTTGAAAAAATATCGTCAAAAGATTTCTCAATATCCAGATATTCGTCCTTCAGCAAATGCGCCCAGTTGACATTTTTGACTTGTGTTCTGTCTTCTCTCTTATTTTCATAGCTTTCCTTGTAGCTGACCTTGTATCCCACACCATGTAATGAGATAACAAGTCCCTCGGCTTTGAGTTCGTTGTAGGCCTTTGTGACCGTGTTTCTGTGTACACCGAGATGCTCTGACATATGTCTTTCTGAAGGCAGAAAAGAACCGTCGGGCAGTTCACCATCGATTATCTTCTGTCTGAAGTCCGAAATTATCTGTATATATACAGGAGTTTTTCCTCTTATGTTTCTGTGCGTCTCCATTGCCTGCTTTTCTTGCCTTTTTTCCTCATATTTCAGTTATATCCACCATGTTAACATTACCAAGATTCTTTCCTGAAATCAAGCAGTTTGCCAGGGCATTGGCCGTGTCTATAGATGTAAGTGTGACGATATTCCTTTCTATGGCTTTTCTTCTAAGCTGGACAGATCTCATAGCCGGCTTTCTTCCGGCGATGGAAGTTGATACTACGAAATCCACTGCCCCGCTGTCAAAAAGTGTGTCCGTATTAGGCCGGGGCTCATCAAAGGCATTTATTTTTATTGCTGGTATCCCATGGCTGTTGAAATAACGGGCAGTGCCTTCTGTTGCGGCGATACTGTATCCCAGGTCGATAAATTTCTGTGCAAGAGGAACAGCTTCGGGCTTGTCACCGTCTTTTACCGTGATCAAAACTATTTCATCCACCTTCGTAAGACCGTATCCCGCTCCCAGAAGCCCTTTGTATAATGCCGATTCGAAATCTTTATCTATGCCCAGAACTTCACCCGTGGATTTCATTTCAGGTCCCAGTTGACTGTCGGCATCCGTAAGCTTGGGAAAACTGAAAACAGGAACTTTCACAGCCACATATTCACCCACGGGAGCCAGACCATTTTTATATCCCAGTTCCGAAAGCTTACCGCCCAAAAGCACTTTTGTTGCCAATCTTACCACGGGGACATTGGTCACTTTGCTTATGTATGGTACTGTCCGTGAAGATCTGGGATTCACTTCTATTACATACAATTCTCCTTCATAAAGCACATACTGAATATTTACCATGCCCACTACTTTCAGTTCCGTGGCCAGTATACCGGTGTACTTTACTATTTTCTTTATGATGTCATCCCCAAGACTCTGGGGAGGATATACCGATATTGAATCTCCGGAGTGTACGCCGGCCCTCTCTATATGTTCCATTATCCCGGGGATAACAAAATCCTCTCCGTCGCATACGGCATCCACCTCTATTTCTTTTCCCATAAGATATTTGTCTATAAGGACCGGATTTTCCAATTCAATGTTGGCAGTTATTATGTCCATGTACTCAACAACATCTTCTTTGCTGTATGCTATTATCATATTCTGTCCGCCCAGAACATAGGATGGCCTTAAAAGCACCGGGTATCCCAGAATATCCGCCTTTCTTACGGCCGTTGCTGTATCATATGCCGTTTCACCCCGGGGTCTTGGTATACCGCACTTTTGAAGCAGGCTGTCAAAACGTTTCCTGTCTTCGGCTTCATCTATGCTGTCAGCTGATGTACCCAGTATATTAACACCCTTTTTGAGAAGATACTTCGTAAGTTTTATGGCTGTCTGTCCGCCGAACTGTACTATCACTCCCCAGGGTTTTTCTGTTTCTATTATACCGTCCACGTCCTCGGGAGTCAGGGGTTCAAAATACAATCTGTCAGATACATCAAAATCCGTAGAAACGGTTTCCGGATTATTGTTGACTATTATGGCTTCGTACCCGCTCTCCTTCAGGGCATTTACACAATGCACGGAACAGTAGTCGAATTCTATTCCCTGTCCTATCCTGATAGGCCCGGAACCGAATACTATTATTTTTTTCCTGCCGGTATCATTCTTTTTTATATGATCCGCAGCTTCGTTTTCCTTGTCATAAGTGGCATAAAAATAAGGTGTTTCAGCGGCGAATTCAGCGGCGCATGTGTCAACCATCTTGAATGCTTCCGGTATCTTTTCCGGCGGTTCCTGCCCACTGAGTTTTTTTATTGTGGAATCCAGAAATCCCAGATCCTTTGCATCTTTGTATTTCTCTTTTGTCAGCTCCCCCTCTTCAAGGAACATCTCCATATAGACCAAATTGTTTATCTTGCTTAAGAACCATCTGTCTATACCCGTAATTTCATATATTTCATCAAGTCCCACACCTCTTTTAAAGGCTTCATAAACCACAAATATACGTTCATCGTCACAGTTGTACAAAAGATTTTTTATTTCTTCGTCTGTTTTTTCTTTCAGTTTTTTCAGATTCAGTGTATCCAGTCCAAGCTCTATGGAGCGTACAGCTTTCATGAGGGCCTGCTCAAAAAAACTGCCTATGGCCATCACCTCACCTGTGGCTTTCATCTGGGTCCCCAGTGTTCTTTTTGCATAGACGAATTTATCGAAGGGCCATTTGGGAAATTTGACCACCACATAATCAAGGGCAGGCTCAAAACATGCATAAGTTTTTTTTGTTACTTCATTCTTTATTTCGTCCAGAGTATATCCGATGGCTATCCTGGATGCCACCTTTGCAATGGGATACCCTGTGGCCTTGGAAGCCAGTGCCGAAGATCTTGACACTCTTGGGTTCACTTCGATAACAGCATAATCAAAACTTCCGGGATCCAGGGCGAACTGACAGTTGCAGCCGCCACAGACGGAAAGTTCCTGTATTATTTTTATGGATGCGTTCCTGAGCATCTGGTATTCCTTGTCCGCCAGGGTCACCGCCGGTGCCACTACTATGGAATCTCCCGTGTGCACTCCCACCGGATCCAGATTTTCCATTGAACATACGGTTATTGTGTTGCCTCTGCTGTCCCTCATGACTTCAAACTCTATTTCTTTCCAGCCGGAAACACACTTTTCAATAAGTATCTGTGTTATCGGACTTTGTCTCAAGCCGTCGGTACCTATGACTTTCAGCTCCTCCGGATCATTTGCTATACCACCGCCTGTGCCGCCAAGGGTATACGCCGGTCTTACCACCACCGGATATTTTATTTCTTCCGCATACAAAAGAGCATCCTCGATCCTCTCGGCCACACGGGATTCTATGACAGGCTCTCCTATGGACTCCAGCATATCCTTGAACATCTGACGATCCTCTGCTTTATCTATCGTAAGAGGATCCGCACCAAGGAGCCTAACATTGTGGGACGCCAAAAATCCTTCCCGAGCCAGTTTCATTGAAAGCGTAAGCCCCATTTGACCTCCCAGAGTGGGAAGGATGCTGTCCGGTTTTTCTATTCCGATTATCTTTTTGAGCACAGAAAGAGTGAGGGGTTCTATATATATCTTATCGGCCATGGTCTTATCAGTCATTATAGTGGCAGGATTGGAATTGACCAGTACAACTTCTATGCCCTCTTCTTTAAGTGTTCTGCAGACCTGGGTGCCGGCATAATCAAACTCTGCCGCCTGCCCTATCACGATAGGTCCCGAGCCTATGACCAGTACTTTTTTTATATCTTTATTCAGCGGCATTTTTCTTCTCCATACTTTCTATAAATCTGTCAAACAAATATCTGGTATCGTGGGGGCCTGCACAGGCTTCAGGATGAAACTGCACTGTAAAAGTATCAGGCCTTTTGTATTCTATTCCTTCGCAGCTGCCATCGTTGACATTATAATGACTTATGTGTCCGATCTCCTCCGTTACTGATTCTTTTACCACTGCAAAACCATGATTCTGACTGGTAACGAATATCCGTCCTTTTTCGATGTCCATCACGGGCTGATTGGCACCTCTGTGCCCGTATTTCAATTTCTGTGTCCTGCATCCAAAGGCAAGGGCCATTATCTGGTGACCAAGACATATTCCCAAAACAGGCAGATCTGTTTTTAATATTCCCTTAAGATTATTTATGATCTGTTTGTTTTCAGCAGGATCTCCCGGTCCGTTGGAGAGCATTATCCCGTCGGGAGCCACTTTTTCGATGGCAGCTTTATCAGAATCCCAGGGCATTACGGTTACATCGCACCCAAGTTCACTCAGGCTTCTTAATATATTGCTTTTATATCCGTAATCCATGAGCGCAACATGGTATTTGGATACTTGTGCTTTATGAAACGAAGGTTTTTTGTCTGAAACGGATATTACCGCATCAGATATGACAAAGTCCTTCAATAACTCTAAAAAAGCACCCGTATCATCAGGGTACTCGGTGGTCACGGCTCCGTTCATGACTCCGTGTTCTCGTATTTTCCGTGTCAGCGCCCTTGTGTCTATGTCATAGATCCCAACCACATTATGTTTCTCAAGATATTCCCCCAATGTGGACTTGCTTCTGAAATTTGAAGGCTCATAGCACCATTCTCTTATGATGTAGCCTTTGAGCCATAAACGTCCTGACTCCCTGTCTGTATCATTCACGCCATAATTCCCTATAAGGGGAAATGTCTGGGCAACTATCTGGCCGTAATAACTGGGGTCTGTAAGGGTTTCCTGATATCCTGTCATCCCCGTTGTGAAAACCACCTCACCAACTGCGGTACCTCCGCAGCCCAGAGAACGTCCTTCGAAAACCGTTCCGTCTTCCAGTATCAACCAAGCGGGCTCATACTTGTGATATGCCATTTTGCTACTGCTGACCATTTTTTCTCCTTTGTGTAATTTTACACCTCAATGTAAATAATTATACACTTATACTACACGAAGTCAACGGTTTTATACGTATTTATTGCATTTACATGTATTTTTATGCACGGATACAAACATCTCACTTTTCTCCGTGGAACTGATAGTAGCAAACTTCAAGGCGACCGTTATATAATTTGCGTCTTTTATCTGCAGGACGGCCTTTTATAGCCTTTTCCGCACCTTTATCGGCGGTCACAATAAAAAGCGACCAGCCTTTGTTTTTTTCAAGCAGATTTTTGAGAACTTTGTATATCCGGTCTATGTCCTCTTTTGAGCCTATCCTTCTTCCATAGGGAGGATTTGTTATTATGACACATTTTTTTTCTTCAGTATCAAAATCCGCAATATCTGCTCTTCTGAAAGTTATTACATCATCCACTCCCGCTTCTTTCGCATTTGCAACTGCCGCCTGCAGGGCAGTTTCCGATATGTCAGATGCCTCTATCCTGAGATCGGCATCATTGTTTATCATCCCAAAGGCTTTTTTCCTTTCTTCCTTCCAGATACTATCTTCTATTATATGCCATCCTTCCGAAACAAAATCCCTGTTAAGTCCGGGAGCTATATTTTTGCCTATCATTGCCGCTTCTATGGGTATTGTTCCCGATCCGCAGCAGGGGTCTGCCAGCATACGTCCTTCTTTCCAGAATGAAAGCATCACTAGGGCTGCGGCAAGGGTCTCTTTTAGCGGCGCTTCCGTTCCCATGATGCGGTATGCCCTTTTGTGCAGGCCTTTTCCGGTTGTATCTACTGTCACCGTCACCCGGTCTTTCAGCAGGGTCAGCTTTATGGAATATTCAGCGCCTGTTTCTTCAAATTCTTCTGTCCCATAGGCTTCGGACAGTCTTTTGATCACAGCTTTGTTGGCGATACTCTGGCATGCTGGGACACTGTGCAGTTTTGATTTCACGGAACTGCCGGTAACGATTATCCTTCCATCCGGCGGAATGAGTTCTTCCCAGGGTATTCCTTTTATCTGCTGGAAAAGTTCCTCAAATTCTTCTGCCTGAAACTCTGCCATTTTCAAAAGCACCCTGTCAGCGGCACGCAGCCATAAGTTGGAACGCACTATTGCCCTTTCGTCTCCCAGAAAAGTTATTTTCCCGTTCTCACTTTTTAATATCCGGTATCCCAGGGTTTCTATCTCCCTTTTTACTACTGCCTCAAGACCGAAGGTCGCCGTGGCTATAAGTTCTGTTTTCATTATTTCTCTCCTATTAATAAAGGCTGCCTCTTTAGAGGCAGCCTTTCTCTTACTTCTCATATATATGCATGTCGTTTGTTAAGTCTGCTGTTTTCTATTATGCTTATATTGTCCAGGGCCTTGCCTGTTCCGATGGCCACACATGAAGTGGGGTCTTCGGCTATGGCTACCTTAAGACCCGTTCTCTGGGTGATCCTCTTATCGATGCCCCAAAGCATGGCCCCTCCGCCTGTCAGGACCAGGCCTGAATCACTTATATCTGCCGCCAGTTCCGGCGGTGTCCTTTCAAGGACACTGTGTGCCGCTTCACAGACTGCCTGCAGAGGTTCTTCCATTGCTTCAAGCATGTCTGTACTTGTCATGGAAACATCTCTGGGAAGGCCTGTTACAAGGTCTCTTCCACTGCAGGTCATGCTGACTTCTTCATCCCTGGGGTATGCTGTTCCTATGCCTTTTTTGAGCTCCTCGGCTGTTCTTTCTCCCACATATAATTTATGCTTTTTGCGCATATATTTTATTATGGCTTCATCGAATCTGTCACCGGCAATTTTTACCGATGTACTGGCCACTATGCCTCCAAGAGAAATAAGGGCAATATCCGTAGTTCCTCCGCCGACATCCATTACCATTGTGCCGCCAGCCTTTGATATGTCAAGTCCGGCTCCCATGGCAGCCGCCACCGGTTCTTCCATAAGAAAGACATCTTTCCCTCCGGCCTGTGTGGCCGCTTCCCTGACTGCCCGTTTTTCAACTTCCGTAACTCCGCTGGGCACACATACCATTATCCTGGGTCTGAAAAATTTACCCGAGCCGCAGGTTTTTTTGATGAAATATTTCAGCATTCTTTCTGTCACGTCATAATCTGAAATGACTCCGTCTCTCAAGGGTCTTACCGCAATTATATTTGCCGGTGTTCTTCCGAGCATCTGTCTTGCATCTTCCCCCACTGCCAGTATTTCATTTGTATCATTGTTTATTGCAACAACAGAGGGCTCGTTCAAAACGATCCCTTTCCCTTTTATATATACAAGCACGTTGGCCGTTCCCAAATCTATACCTACGTCTTCGGTGAATCCCATCTTTGCTTATCCTCCTTAGCATTGGTTAAAAGTATCACTAAGCTATTATATATAAGAACAACCTTTTTTTCAATCACTTTTTGTATGCCCTTCTTACAAAACAGTCATTTCAAGTCTTTTTCAATGGTCGCTCTCACGAATTCCCTGAAAAGAGGATGTGCTCTGTTTGGCCTGCTTTTGAATTCAGGATGATACTGCACTCCTACAAAAAAATCATTACCCGGTATCTCCACGGCCTCCACCAGCTTACCGTCAGGAGATGCCCCTGCTATTTTCATACCGGCAGCAACGAATCTTTCTCTGTAATCATTGTTGAATTCATATCTGTGACGATGGCGTTCACATATATTCTCTTTTCCGTATGCCCTGTGCATTATAGTATCTTTTTCAATGACGCAGGGATATGCTCCCAACCGCATGGTTCCCCCCTTTTGTATGTCGCCGTACTGATCGGGCATAAGGTCTATTATCTTGTTGCCGGTCCCTTCACCAAATTCTCCCGAGCCGGCATCGGAAAGTCCCAAAACGTTCCTGGCGAATTCTATGGCTGCCGTCTGCATACCAAGACATATACCCAAATAGGGCACATTATTTTCTCTGGCATATTTCGCGGCCAGTATCTTTCCTTCTATACCTCTGTCACCGAATCCTCCGGGAACAAGAATGCCTGCCATATCTTTGAATATTCTTGTCACCGAATCTTCAGTTACATCTTCAGCCTCCACCCAACTGATATCTATTCTGCATCCGTTTTCATACCCTCCGTGCTTTATGGCTTCCGCAACGGAAATGTAAGCATCATGAAGCTTGACATATTTCCCGGTTATTGCGATCTTCACAGTATCTCTTCTGTTTTCTATCCTTCTTAACATTTCCTGCCAGTCCTTCATGTGGCAAGAGCCTGTTTTCAACCCCAGCTCACGACATACTATTTTGGAAAATCCGCTTTCCTCCAACATAACAGGAGCTTCATAAAGGACCGGCACAGTAAGGTTTTCTATTACGCAGTCTGCTTTCACATTGCAGAAAAGCGAAATTTTTTCTTTTATGTCAATGCTCACCGGTTCATCCGAACGTATTACTATAATATCCGGCGATATTCCCATGGACCGCAGTTCCTTCACTGAATGCTGGGTCGGTTTGGATTTGTGTTCTCCGGAACTTTTTATGTAAGGCACAAGAGTAACATGTACAAACAGACAGTTTTCTTCCTTTTGTTCCAGAGACACTTGTCTTATGGCCTCCAGAAAAGGCTGACTTTCTATATCGCCGGTAGTACCTCCTATTTCAGTTATTATTACATCCGCATCGTTTTGTTTGTCCACACTGTAAATGAATTCTTTGATCTCATTGGTTATGTGGGGTATGACCTGCACTGTGTTGCCCAGGTACTCCCCTTTTCTTTCCTTGTTCAAAACATTCCAGTAGACTTTCCCTGTGGTGAGATTAGAAAATTTGTTCAGGTCTTCATCTATGAATCTTTCATAATGCCCGAGATCAAGATCGGTTTCGGCTCCGTCTTCGGTAACATAGACTTCTCCGTGCTGATAAGGGCTCATTGTACCGGGATCCACATTTATATATGGATCCAGCTTCTGAGAGACTACTTTTTGTCCTCTGGACTTAAGCAGTCTCCCAAGGGATGCTGCCGTTATTCCTTTCCCAAGCCCGGACACAACTCCACCGGTAATAAAAATGTATTTCTTCTGTTTTTTCATTTCTTCTCCTTTCTCTGAAAAACGGTCTGTAAAGTTAAGAATGAAAAATGAGGCACCAACCCTTTGTGATACAATG
>DAIMEC010000038.1:0-8326 GCA_036725465.1 Bacillota bacterium
TCCGTTGCCTCGTTTCCGAGGTCGGACCTTTGTCTACAGTCTGAAACCGCCCTTTTACAGGGCGGTTTTTTGTGATTCCAACAATCTATTACTGTTTTACTTCTATGTCCCATTTTGTAAGATCCGTATGCAAAAGTTGATGGGATTTGTGTCCCAGAGGTTTTCCAAGGAACTCTTCGTATGACTTTAGGATTGCCGGATTCTCGTGGGAAAACCTGAGTTCATTGACTTTGTCAAGCCCGTAGAGAATCTTGCCTCTGTCTTCAGCCATTTCTTCGCCTTCATTAATTGGCTGTCCGCCTCCGCCTGCACATCCGCCCGGGCATGCCATTATTTCCACAAAATCATAGTTTACTTCACCGGCTCTTATGGCTTCTATAAGTTTTCTTGTATTTGCAAGGCCGCTGGCAACAGCTACACGTACTGTGGCCCCGGAAACATCAAACTCCGCTTCTTTCCAGCCTTCCATTCCTCTTACTTTCTTGAATGCATCCGGATCCGGATTTTTGCCCGTGAGCAGGAAATAGGCACTTCTTAATGCTGCCTCCATTACCCCTCCGGTAGCACCGAATATAACTGCCGCTCCGGAACCTATGCCGAATACATCATCAAATTCTTCATTTTTTAGAGTATCGGGATTTACATGACTTGCCCTCATCATCCTGTTGATCTCCCTTGTGGTAAGAACAATATCCACATCCGAACCATATCCGGAATCGTTTACCTGTTCTACTCCTCTTTCATATTTTTTAGCTGTACAGGGCATCACAGACACCGAAAATATTTTTTTCGGATCTACACCCAGATGTTTTGCAATATATGTTTTTATCATTGCTCCGAACATCTGCTGAGGAGATTTTGCCGTTGAAAGCTGTTTCACCATATCGGGATACTGGGTCTTGACAAAACGGACCCAGGCGGGACAGCATGATGTAAACATGGGCCAGCTGTAATTTTCTTTGTTCTTGAATCTTTCAAGAAATTCGCTTCCCTCTTCCATTATGGTCAGATCCGCAGTGAAATTGGTATCAAAGATATAGTCAAATCCAAGTTTTCTGATTCCGTTCACCATTCTGCCCAGGGTGGCCTTATTCTTGGGAAGTCCTATTCCTTCTCCCCATGCAGCCCTTACGGCAGGAGCCACCTGTACTATAGTTACTGTTTCGGGATCTTCCAAAGCTTCATACATTTTGTCAATATCGTTTCTTTCCCTTAAGGCTCCCGTGGGACAATGAGTGATACACTGTCCGCAAAGAGAACAGTCCGCTTTCTGCATGTCACTTCCTTCTGCAACTCCAACTGTCACATGGGGCCCTGATCCGTTTACGTCCCATACATGCAGATCCTGGATTTTGTCACAGATCTGTACACATCTCATGCACTTAATACATTTTGATGCGTCCCTTATCAGTGGAAAATCTTTATCCCATTTGTTTCTTTCAGGCTTCCAGTGATAAGGAAATTCAAGTATGCCCAGATCATTGGCAACCTTCTGCAACTCGCAGTTTCCGCTTCTTACGCATGTGGCACAAAGGCAGTCGTGCTCTGAGAGAAGCAACTCAACATTAGTACGCCTTGCCTTTCTTACTTTATGGCTGTTAGTAAAAATGTCCATACCTTCTTCAGCCATTGTGTTGCATGATGCCAGCAGTTTATCAGTGCCCGCATTCTCAACTACACATACCCTGCAGGCACCTATATCATTTATACCTTCAAGATAGCAGAGATGAGGTATGTTTATTCCTATCTTCCCGGCAGCCTCCATCAAAGTCGTTCCTTTTTTGACAGATACTTTTATTCCGTCTATTTTTAAATTTACCATTTTTGTTCTCTGCCTCCTTTGAATGATCCCATTCCGAAATGATCACAGCGCAGACATCTGGATGCTTCCTGCATGGCTTCTTCCAGAGTCATCCCTTCCTCTATTTCTTCAAAATCCTTTCGTCTACTGGCGGAGGGACGCTCTCTCATCTGGATCCTTCCCATAGGAGGTCTGTTTCCCTGTTTGGCATGGGGAACTTCAACATCTACGGATATTTCGTGATTGTATCCAAGATATTCATCAATATTTGCAGCCGCAGTCTTACCTGCTGCAATGGATCTTATGGCTGTGGCCGGACCGGTCACACAGTCGCCGCCTGCAAATACACCTTTGAGTTTGCTTACTATGCATGCTTCATCGGCGCTGACCCTGCCTCTGTCTGTGGCGATGCCCAGTTTGTCGAAGGTTCCCGCCTCTATCTTTTGCCCTATGGCAGAAATCACGAAATCAGATTCGTATCTTTCTTCAGACCCCTTTGAATCACAAGGTCTGGGTCTTCCGCTTTTATCCAGTTCTCCCGGTATCTGAGGTTTGACCCATATAGCTTTCACGTTTCCGTCTTTGTCTGTTTCTATTCTTGAAGGGGCTTTGAGTTCAACGACTTCACAGCCTTCGGCAATAGCTCCTTCTATCTCTTCATTAAGAGCTGTCATATCGCTTCTTCTTCTTCTGTATAGTATGTTGACCTCTTTTGCTCCGAGCCTTCTGGCAGTCCGGGCCACGTCCATGGCCACATTTCCTCCGCCAATTACAGAAACTGTTTTGCCTTCCAGAGAGATCATATTCCCGTCCCCAATGGCTCTTAACATTTCAACAGCAGAAAGAACACCCCTTGAATCCTCGCCTTTTATACCAAGGCTCTGGAATGCATGGGCGCCCACAGCGATGTAAACCGCATCATAATCTTTTTTTAGTTTCTTTACTTCTTCGGCTTTGGATATATCTGTTTCCAGTTCCACATCCACCCCCAGAGAAAGTATTATATCTATTTCTTCCTGTAGTCTTTCTCTCGGAAGCCTGTAGCTTGGTATGCCGTATCTAAGCATTCCGCCCAGGAACTTTCTTTTTTCAAATACTTTTACTTTGTGCCCCATCAAAGACAAATAGTAAGCTGCCGTAAGCCCGCTGGGGCCTCCGCCTATCACAGCTATTTTTTTGCCTGTACTTTCAGCTTTTGGGGGTGGTTCTACTTTGCCGGAGTTGTCAACGGCAAATCTTTTTAGTCCGCGGATATTGATGGGCGCATCGATCATTGTGCGCCTGCACCTGTTTTCACAGGGGTGTTCGCACACCAGTGCACAGGCAATCGGAAACGGATTGTCTTTTTTGATCAACTTAACTGCATCTTTATATCTTCCCTCCAGTACAAGAGAAACATATCCCGGAATATCCACCCTTGCCGGGCAAAGTCCCACACAGGGGATAGCCTCCGAATATTCTCTTATATTGGATGCACACACACCTTTTTCAACATGAGAGATATAGTCTTCTAAAAACCCATCAAGTCCTTTGAGCACCATATTGGCAGCTTCAAAGCCTATGGCACAATCCGCACTGTCTCTTATACTTTCGGCAGTGGTCCTTATCAGACCTATGGTGTCTTTCGTAACATCTTTGCCACCGTCAAGTACATCATCTATCAGGTTTTCCAACTGTTCAAGTCCCACTCGGCATGGGGTGCATTTTCCACAACTCTGGCCATGAGACAGCCTCAAGAATGCCGCAGCCGTATCAACGGGACAAAGGCCCGGATGGCTTGCGGCGACCCGTCTCTCCATATCTTCATAAAGACTTTCAACAACTATTTGAGCCTGGTCTTGAGACTTTATGTCTAGTCTGCTCATTTTATCACATCCTTTAACAAATACTAGACTTTAAAGCAATAGCGCTTCATCTTGAATTATATTTTCAATAACCAGATATATCAAATAGAAAAAATCTATGTATTTATAGATACGGATATTTAAGGTTCTACGATTATATCCGCTTCTTTTTTCGCAATAAAAAATCCTATAGCCTCAGCATAAGGCTGTGATTTTTTTATGCTTCTCAGGAGTTTTTCCGCTTCTTTTTGAGGCATTGAGATAAGAAGGCCTCCTGAAGTCTGGGGATCATGCATAACATCAGACATCTCCTCAACCACATCCGGAGAAATTTTTGCTCTGCATCTTATGTATTCCATATTGGCATATGCACCGGCAGGTATTATCCCTTCCTTTGCCAGTTCCAGAGCTTTTTTCATACAGGGTACTTTTTTACTTTTGATAACCGCTGTGAGTCCTGATGCCTCTGCCATTTCATAGCAGTGCCCCAAAAGACCGAAACCGGTCACATCAGTACATGCGTTTATATCATATTTCTTTACAGCCTCTGCAATAAAATTATTCAGTGAAGTCATGCTTCTTATCATTTCTTCTGTTTCGGCAGGCCCCAACAGGCCGGCCTTTGCCGCAGTGGTCAGTATGCCTGTGCCCAGGGGCTTTGTCAGTATAAGCGTGTCACCTTCTTTTGCTCCTCTGTTTGTCAGAAGATGCCGGGGGTGAACGAATCCGGTAACTGCCAGACCGTATTTCGGTTCTCTGTCCTTTATCGTATGCCCTCCCGTTATCATGGCTCCGGCCTCATTTATTTTATCATATCCGCCTTTTAGTATTTCTCCGGCAATCTCCTCAGGCATGTCTTCCGGGCAGCAGAAAATATTCATTGCAAGCAAAGGCTTCCCTCCCATTGCATATATATCGCTTACGGCATTGGCCGCCGCGATCTGCCCGAAAGTATAAGGGTCGTCAACCACGGGAGGAAAAATATCAACAGTCTGCAGCAATACTTTTTCTTCATCGATCATATAGGCCGATGCATCATCTGCATTATCGAATCCCACAATCAGAGCAGGGTCATCGGGACTGGGCAATTTACGCAGAACCTGCGTAAGCGCTCCGGGCGCAATTTTTGCCGCTCAACCGGAATGCTCTGTCATTTCTGTAAGCTTCAGCTGCTTATGATTGTCTTGATCCATCAAAGTCTCCTCCTCTCCTTATTTGATACTGTATTCTTCCATAACATGTTTTTTGAACATCTCAGCAGTAGGCGAAAGTGTCGTCTGCCTGTGGTAGGTCATATAAAAACTCCTTTCGAATTTGAAATCTTCAATATCAAAAACCAGGTAATCGGCTTTTTCTGTATCTCTCTCTACCGAAAGACCTGAAATAACAGATATGCCAAGGCCTGCGGATACAGCTTTTTTCACACCGGT
This sequence comes from Bacillota bacterium, assembly GCA_036725465.1. Taxonomy (GTDB): domain Bacteria; phylum Bacillota; class Clostridia; order Peptostreptococcales; family Anaerovoracaceae; genus UBA1422. Next base: position 5,076 of record DAIMEC010000038.1, read on the forward strand.
CAGATTACTCATCCTTGCTATAACATCCATTTTTTTTATTGAGATGCCCATGTATGTCATGGCCTTTTCGAAGGCTTTACGGCTTCCCGAACCCAACTCCCGCCATACAAACTCATCTTCCATAAAATCCGCCATTTTTATGGGTTTTCCATGCAGTTTTGAATATTTTTCGTTTTTCGGTGTAATAAGTACAGCATTATCTTCTTCCAGCTTCACATATACCAGATCGTTTTCCGTCCTGCTACCCGTAAATCCTATTTCTCCCTTCTGTTCACGGATACTGTCATTCACCTGACCGCTGTCCTCCTGTTCAACATAAAACTTGACATTATGATATTTATTCTTGAAGGATACCATAAGATTAGGCAATATATACTGATAAGGTACGTTTGATGCGAATATTTCAATTACTCCTTCAATGCTTTCATTATAATTTTTCAGAGAATATACTGCTTTTTCTCTTGTACCTATCATGGCGACCGCATACTTGAAGAACAATTGGCCCTGCCTGGTGGGTACGGCCTCCTTTCCTCCTCTTTCTATAAGCTGCATGCCCAGCTCTTTCTCAAGAGAACTTATATGCGCACTTATTGTGGGCTGGGTAAGGAAAGAGGCATCCGCCGCCTTGGAAAAATTATGGTATTTTACCACATTCACGAATGCTTCTATCTGTTTGAAATCCATATCATGACCTCCTTAATACTCTTGCATCTCCATCCAGTCTGGTTATCTTCAGTTCATCCAGTGCCTCAAGTATAAGAACCGTATACTTCCTGGAAGAATTCAAAAGATCTCTCATCTGGGCAAGAGTTATCGAATCATTATCTTCCATGTGTTCATGGAAAAGATCCATCGCCTTCTTCCATGCTTTGCTATGCATATAGTACCTGTAATTCAGTTTCACAAGTATTCCTTCAGACACCATGTCTTCTGTTATCTGCCTTATATTTTTTTCGTCTTTTCTGCCCGCAGCAAAAGTATCCATATCACGGGCTTCAAATCCGGATTCCAGACAATACTTTTCTATTTGTTCTCTTGCTTCTCTCTGTTCTTTTGTATATTTGATCCTGAATCCGGAAATAGCCACTGCATTTCCTCTGTTTTCGATTTTTCCTCTTTCTTTCAGAAGTTTCAAAAGTGCTTCTGATGATTTTCCCTTCTCCATATAAAGGGCAGCCGCCAGCTTTTCCCTAAACTCATTTTTATCCATTCCTTTTGCTATGGGATTATCGGAATGATATTTTTTTAAGATCTTGCCTGCTACCGCCTCTATATGCCGGATAAAATCTTCATGTATATATGAGCCGTTTTCAAGTTCCAGGATCTTGCCGCCTTTTATCAGCTCTCCCATAAGCTTTTCCATTTCATCCTTTTCGTATCCGGCTATTATTCTCAATCGGTTTTTTGAATAGAATTTCCAGCTGTTTTCTTTTATGATCTGAAGAAGTATCGCTTCATCATTGCCTTCTGCTTTTATATTCAGTGCTTCCAGTATTTTTTTGTTTTTTCTTTTATGTTTTTCCGGGCAAGGGTCAAGGACGATACCACCTCCAATGCTTTCCACGGGAGAATAGAACCTTACAACGAATCTGTCACATCTTTTGAGCGCCAGTTCTTCATCGAAACGCAGCTGGGCGAAACCCGTTTCTCCCGGCTCCAGTTCATCTTTATCCAGCAGAACGACCTTGCACAAAGCTTCTGCAGATCCGTAATGAAAATGTATCCTGCTCCCGTTTTTTATGGTTCGTTTGCTGCTTTTAAACATATTTATTTCTGCATCAAGCATCATTGTATTGACCATGGAACCGGGCGCAGCCAGGACATCTCCTTTTTTTATTTTTTCTTTTTTTATGCCTGAAATATTTACAGCAGTCCTTTGCCCTGCCAGTGCCTTTGATTTCTTTTTGCCGTGGACCTGAAGATTCCTGACTTTTGTCTTGATGCGGGAAGGATATATCTCAAACTCATCACCTTCACCTATGGACCCCTCCGTAAGCGTGCCCGTTACCACTGTTCCGAAACCATCAATAGTGAAGACTCTGTCAACCGGGATCCTGAATATTTCGGGGGCAGTCTTTTTTGCTTTTACTTCCTGAGCCAACTCAAAAAGTTTTTGCCTGAGTTTATCTATGTTTTGACCGTTTTTCGAGGAGACTTCTATTATTTCCGCTTCTGAAAGAAATGTTTCCTTTACTGCATTTTTTATATCTTCCTTTACAGCTTCTATCCACTCTTCATCAGCAAGGTCCGCTTTTGTCAAAGCTATAACTCCTTTTTTTATTCTCAGGGTACTGAGTATCTCAAGATGCTCCATTGTCTGTGGCATGACACCTTCATCGGCAGCAATCACCATAAGACAAATATCTATGCCGCCTATACCGGAAAGCATATTTCTTATGAATTTTTCATGTCCGGGCACATCTATTATCCCTATATTTTCTCCTGCTTCTGTTTTCATGTTTGCGAAGCCAAGCTCTATTGTTATGCCCCTTTGCTGCTCTTCTTTGAGTCTGTCCGTATCCGTTCCGGTCAATTCCTTTATAAGGCATGTCTTGCCATGGTCCACATGTCCTGCAGTACCTATAATGATATTATTCATTTTCCCCTCCATATATGCTTTTGAATGCGGCGGCAATAATATCCTCTTCTTCTTCTGTTACGGTACGCATTTCTATATTTACACTTTCTTTGTGTATCCTTGCTATCACAGGTATTCTGTTTGTCCTTAGATTTTTTTCTGTTTTTTCGGGTGTTATCTCATTATGACTTATAACTACAGCAAACCCCGGAAGTACCGTCAATGGAGTTGTACCGCCTCCTACCCTGTTTTCGGAACTCTGCACAGATACATGGAATCCTTTCTTTCCCTTCACTGCTTCTTTTATTTTGTCAGCACATTTTTTTGCTCTCTTTTCAAGCTCTTCTTCTGATTCAGTTATCATTTTTAATAAGGGTATCTTTTTGATCGCATTTTCCTCATCCAGGTATTCATAAAGCACTGACTCCATGGCTGCCGCAGTCATTTTGTCTATCCTGACCACCCTGGCAAGAGGATGTTCTTTCATTTTTTCTATGTACTTCTTACGACCTGCAATTATCCCTGCCTGGGGGCCGCCCAGCAGTTTGTCTCCGCTGAAAAAAACCATATCTACGCCGGTTTTTATAACATCCTTTACACTTGCCTCCCGGATGCCGTATCCGGAAAGATCCGCAATAAGACCGCTTCCCATATCGTATGCCACCGGCAACCC
>DAIMEC010000039.1:0-8185 GCA_036725465.1 Bacillota bacterium
AATCGATGGAATACAGGGAATACATGAAAGCAAAAGAAAAGATATCGGAGAATCCCGAGCTTGAAGATATGCTGAAGGACTATCAACAAAAACAGCTGGCTGTACAGGGCAAGCAAATGCTTGGCGAAGAAGTCACCAGTGATATGCTGCAGCAGATACAGAATCTTTATCAGATAGTGGCAAAGGATCCTCTGGCAGCAGAATATCTGCAGTGTGAGATGCGTTTTGCTTTAATGATGCAGGACGTATACAAGGTATTAGGAGACCTGATGGGAATTGGTAAATAAAAATATAAAAAGGCCCGAGGAACTGCTGAAAATAATGAAAGCTTCCTCCATAGGCGATGAGTGTTTCAAGTATATCATCGGCTACATAAGGGAAGGAATGACAGAAAAGCAGATCGCCGGTGAAATTGAAGAAACATTAAAAAAGCTTGGCTCCCAGGGACTGGCTTTTCCGACTATTTGTGTTTCGGGAGAAAACGGAGCCGATCCTCACGGAAGTCCCACAGATAAAAAAATACAGCGGGGAGATTTTCTCACAATGGATTTCGGAGCGGTGGTAGACGGCTACTGCGGCGATATGACAAGAACAGTCGCTTTGGGCAGTATAAGCAGTGAAAAAAGAAATGTGTATGAAACAGTCCTTAAGGCTCAGGAAAATGCTCTTGCTTTATGCAGACCAGGGAGCAGGTGCTTTGATATAGATAAAGCGGCAAGAGACATAATAGAAGAAGCCGGATACGGAGAGAACTTTATACACGGAACAGGCCATGGTGTCGGCAGAGAAGTGCACGAAGAACCTTATATAAACAAAAAAGCAGGTGATAGCGACATACTTGCCGAGAATATGGCCATAACCATCGAACCGGGAATATATATACCCGGACAGTTCGGTATACGCATCGAAGACTTGGCAATAATAAGCGGATTTGGTATAATTAATACCGTTAAATCCGAGAAAAAGCTATTGATACTTTGATTTTGAATTATCGATATTTGATTTTGAACGAAACGGAGAAGAAAAATGATTTACGCAGGAGATTTCAGAAAAGGTATTACATTTGAAATAGACGGAGAGCCCCATGTTGTAGTTGATTTCCAGCATGTAAAACCCGGAAAGGGAGCAGCTTTTGTGCGGACAAAACATAAAAACGTACTTTCTGGAGCCATAAAAGAAGAAGCTTTCAATCCAAACGATAAATTTCCAAAAGCCCATATAGAAACAAAGGTCATGCAGTATCTTTATTCAGATGGAGAACTTTTTTATTTCATGGACAAGGATTCTTATGAACAGATACCCATTCAGGCGGATCAGGTGGAAGAAGCCATGAAGTACATAAAAGAAAATGACGATGCAACGATTAAGTTTTATAAATCATCCCCGTTCCTTGTGGAAGCACCGAATTTCGTCAATTTGAAGGTGGAAGAGACAGAACCCGGAGTAAAAGGAGACACGGCCACCAATGTGACGAAAGCGGCAAAGGTGGAAACGGGGGCTGTCATACAGGTGCCCATTTTTATCGAAGAAGGAGAACTCATACAGATAGACACAAGGACCGGAGAATATCTGGGCCGGTCAAGATAAAAAGTCGCAAGGGACGTTTGTTTCAGGCGTCCTTTATTATATATGAGGCAAAACTATAATAAATATATTTGTGAGGAAACAGAGAATATATGGTAAAGAAGCTCAGAATAAAAAATAAAAGGACTTTTACGGTTGCTCTTTCTGTTGCCTTACTGCTGGTTTTGATAATTGCAGCAGGAATAATACTGGCAGTTTTAGGAAGACCTGTCGATCCATCTTCCAAAGATACGGTAATAGTAAACATAAAAGAGGGTAGCGGAATAGCACAGATAGCTTCTGTCCTTCATGAAAACAGCCTTATAAGAAGTGAGACGGTATTTAAGATAAGATCAAAAATAAGCTTTTACGATGGTAAGTACAAGGCCGGGGACTATGCACTTTCAAAGGCAATGTCAATGAAAGAAATAGTACAGACAATAATCTCAGGGCGGTCCGCAGGACAGGCATTTCAGACCATTGAGGGAGAAACAATAAAACAGACTGCAAAAAGGCTTGAAAAGCGGGGGATAGTGTCAGAAAAAGAATTCCTGAAGGAGGTAGCCGAAGGAGATTTTGATTACAGATTCATGGATCAGCTACCGGCGGGAGAAACCAGACTTGAAGGATTTCTTTTCCCAAATATGTATGAAGTATCACTGAATGCCGATGCGCACGAAGTCATAGATACGATGCTGGCAGAATTTAACAGCATTGTATCAGACGATTATTATAAAAAAGCAAAAAAAATGGGTTACAGTATGTATGAAATGATAACGCTGGCATCAATAGTGGAAAGAGAAGCAGTGGAAAACCAAGACCGGGCGAAAATAGCAAGCGTGCTTTATAACAGACTCGAAAAAAACATGAAATTGCAGTGCTGTTCAACGGTCCAGTATATACTTGGAGAACAAAAGCCGGTACTCAGCAATGCTGATACAAGGATAGAATCTCCCTACAACACATATATCATTACCGGACTTCCCCAAGGACCCATATGCTCTCCCGGCAAAGCCTCAATTGATTCTGTTTTTGAGCCGGCTGATACGGATTACCTTTACTTTGTATTGAAATCAAAGGATTCCACATCGCATAATTTTTCAAAAAACTATGAAGAGTTCATGAAAGATAAAAACAAGTACGCTGAATCTTTTAAATAGGCATGAATATTACAAACGAGCATATAATCGAATATACGGATAACTTCTATAAGCCTGTCAGTGAAAAGCTCAGGGAACTTAGAAATGTCGAAGAAAAAGGAGGCATCCCCATTATAAGGAAGGATACCGAAAGTCTCATCATCAGCCTTCTTTATATTCTGAAACCCCAAAGGATACTTGAGATAGGTACCGGAGGAGGTTATTCCGCTACAGTTATGGCAACGGTCTGCCCGAAAAGCACCATATTGACCGTCGAAAAAGATCCGAGGGCTGTTAGGAGGGCATCTTCTAATTTTGATGAGGCCGATCTTTCACACAGAGTCAGCATACTTCAAGGTGACGGCCGAAAAGTCATCTCAGATCTTACGGAGAAAAGAAACAAAAAAGAACTCAAGCCATTTGACTTCATTTTTATTGATGCAGCAAAAAGTCATTATATGGATTTTTTTAATGAAAGCATAAAAGTATCTCATGCCGGCACTCTTATTCTATGTGACAATATTTTGCTGGGCGGTATAACTGCAGATGAGAGGTATCTGAAATCAAGGAGAGACAGAACAAGTATGAACAGAATGAAAGAATTTCTTGAATATATAAAAGAAACCGATAAGGGAGATACATTCGTTCTGCCCATGGGAGACGGAGTGAGCCTTACATATGTCAAATAAAAACTTCAAAAAGATAGAACTGCTGGCTCCTGCGGGAGATATTGAAAAACTTATTACGGCTGTTGACTATGGAGCGGATGCCGTATATTTCGGAGGAGAAGACTTCAGCCTCAGGGCATCAGCAGGAAATTTTTCGATCGAAGAAATGAAAAAGGGAGTGGATCATACCCATGAAAGGGGCAGGAAATGTTACCTTACAGTTAATGCTTTCTCCCATAACGAAGACATAAAACCTATCGAAAATTATTTCAGTGAAATCAAAAAATCAGATATAGATATGGATGCGTTTATTGTTTCTGATCCGGGAGTTATTGAAATACTCAAAAAAATTATCCCTGATGCTGTTATACATTTGAGTACTCAGGCAAATACGACTAATTATAATGCAGCAGGTTTCTGGCATCGGGCAGGCATAAAAAGAGCCGTCGTGGCAAGGGAACTGGCCTTGAAGGAAATAAAAGAAATAAGAGAAAACATACCTGCCGATATGGAACTTGAAGCATTTGTGCACGGAGCTATGTGTATTTCATATTCGGGCAGGTGTCTTTTAAGCAATTTTATGGCTGGAAGAGATGCAAACAGAGGTATGTGTGCCCATCCATGCAGATGGAAGTATTCCCTGACAGAAGAAGAAAGACCGGGAGAATATTATCCTGTTGAAGAAGACAAAAGAGGTACATACATAATGAATTCAAAGGATCTGTGTATGATAGAGCATATACCGGAATTGATCGATTCCGGTCTTGATTCCATAAAAATCGAAGGCCGCATGAAAAGCATATTTTACACAGCAGTTGTAACATCCGTATACAGAAAAGCAATAGATGCGTATTACAAAGATCCTGAAAACTACAGATATGATCCCGCCTGGATGACGGAGCTTGAAAAAGTCAGTCACAGAGAATTCACCACGGGTTTTTATTTTTCTAAACCGGGCAGCAGTGATCAGAATTATAAAACGAGCAGCTATATAAGAGAATACTCTTTTACAGGCCTTGTCAAAGAGTATGATGCAGATACAAAAATGGCTTTGGTGGAACAGAGAAACAAGATGTGCAGGGGAGAAGAAATAGAGATTTTTGGTCCTGAAACAGATTTTTTTAAGCAGAAACTGGAAGTATTGCTGGATGAATGGGGAGATTCGCTGGATTCTGCCCCGCATCCGCAACAGCTGATAAAAATAAAAACGGAACAGCCGGTCAGCGCCGGATTTATTATCAGAAAAAGGAAGGAGCAATAGGAATGGAAACGAACCCTGATCCCGGGATACCTTTTGCGGTGCAGTTATTATTCTTATTATTTTTGATATTAGTCAATGCTTTTTTTGCCATGGCAGAAATGGCTCTGGTGTCATCAAACAAAAACCTTATATCAGGCATTGCCAGGGAGGGAAATAAAAAAGCACAAATAGTTGAAAAGCTTTTGGAAGAACCCAATAAATTTCTTTCTACTGTTCAGGTCATAATAACTCTTGCCGGATTTCTTGCCAGTGCAGCAGCGGCAGTGGGCATTTCAGATGATCTTGAAGCATACTTTAATAATAACGGATGGCCTTACAGCGAACAGATAGCCGTTTTCTTAGTTACCATAGTATTAGCTTATGTAACACTCGTTCTCGGAGAACTTTATCCAAAGCGGATAGCTATGCAACATTCAGAAAAGATAGCTATGTTTGTAGCAAGACCCCTAAAGGTAATGTCTGTTATAACAAGACCCTTTGTATGGTTGCTTTCGGTTTCGGTGAATTTCTTTTTAAAGATCACAGGACAAAAGACAAAGACTGAGGACGAAGGATTCTCTGAAGAAGAAGTAATGTCAATGCTTGAAACGGGACAGGAAAAAGGAGCATTGAAAGAAGAGGGCAAAAGGATGATAAACAGCATATTTGCCTTCGATGATAAACTGGCATACGAAATAATGACACCGAGGACAGATGTTTTTATGATAAATATAAAGGATCCCACAGAAGAATATATTGATGAGCTGATGGAACTTCGGTATTCCAGGATACCTGTTTATGATGATGACAACGATAATATAAAAGGTATAGTCCATATAAAGGATTATCTTATAAAGGCAAGGGAAGAAGGCTTTGAAAATGTTGATATCAAAGCAATACTCAGAGAACCGTATTTTGTTCCCGAAACAAAAAATATAGACACGCTTTTCTTCGAACTCCAGAAAACAAAACAGCATATAGCTCTGCTTATTGATGAATACGGAGGATTTTCAGGTATCGTTACCATGGAAGATATAATTGAAGAAGTTATGGGAGAAATAGATGATGAATACGACATGGAAGAACCCAAAATCGAAAAAATAGATGATGAAAACTGGCAAATAGACGGAACTGTCTATCTGGATGATATAAATGAAGAACTGGGAACTGATTTCAAGTCTGAGAACAGTGAAACCATAAGTGGTCTTTTGATAGAAAAGCTTGGAGAAATACCGGAAGACAGCGATCATGAGAATATTACCGTGGATATTGAGAATTACAGTTTCATTATTGAATCGGTCAAGGACAGAAGGATAGAAAAAGTAAGGCTTAAGATAATGCCTACTTTTGAGGCTGACAGGGAAGAAAAAAGGCAGGAAGATGAGTAAAAAGAAAGCTGTGTTTTATACACTTGGCTGCAAGGTCAATCAGTATGAAACAGAAGCAATAAAAGAAGCATTTAGAAAAGCCGGCTATGATATCGTAAAAGAAGATGAACCGGCGGATGTTTGTGTAATAAATACATGCACAGTGACAGGACTGGCGGACAGAAAATCAAGGCAGTTTATAAGGCGTTCCAAAAAAAACAATCCCGATGCAGTTGTTGCAGTAACCGGATGTTATGCACAGATCAGTCCCCGGGAAGTATCATCCATAGAAGAAGTTTCTGTTATTGCAGGTACCAACGAAAAGACAAATCTGCCGGAATATGTGCGGCGCTTTACAGAAACCGGAGAAAAGCAGATAAAATGCCTGAAAACAGAAGATATCAGTGATTTTGAAGAAGCAGTCGATGCCATTTCAACGGGCGAGAGGACCAGAGAATATATTAAGATCCAGGAAGGCTGCGACAGGTTCTGTTCCTACTGCATCATACCTTATGCGAGAGGAAGAATAAGAAGCAGAAACCTTGGCAGGATAAGAGAAGAAGCAGAAGCTCTCATATCTGCAGGAACAGGAGAGATAGTGATCACCGGTATAAACACCGCCCTTTACGGTGGTGAAAACGGAGAGGCTGACATAGAACCTGTCATAAAGATGATAAACGAAATAGAAGGCGACTTCAGAATAAGGCTCAGTTCTCTGGAGCCCACAGTTATCGATGCCGCATATGTAAAAAGACTTTTCAAATATGAAAAACTCTGTCACCACCTTCATCTTTCTGCTCAAAGCGGTAGCGACAGAGTGCTTGCCGCCATGAACAGGAAATATACAAGTAAAGATTATATGGATATAGTAGAAACCTTGAGAAGTTTTGATCCTTATTACGGTATCACCACCGACATGATCGCCGGATTTCCCGGAGAAACTGAAGAAGATATCGAAGACAGCATTTCCATGATAAAAAAAGCAGGATTTTCCAAAGTGCATATTTTCAAGTATTCTCCAAGAAAGGGAACGGCAGCAGCTTTGATGTCCGATCAAATCCCACCTCACATAAAAACCCACAGAAGTGAAAGACTTTCCATGGCAGGCGAAGAAGAGGGAAAAAAGTTCATTGAAAAAAATCTGGGGCTGGTCCGGCGCATACTGGCTGAAGAGTATAAAAACAGGATGGTATTCGGCAAGAGCGGCAATTATATAAATACATGTTTTCAGTGTGAAGAAAAAAAAGCGTACAGTCTTCTGAACAGTTTCGTTGAAGTAAGGATGATTAAAGGATATAAAGGCGGGGTATACTCAGAGATAATATAATAACAGGAGGCGACCAAATGAAAAAAAGAACAATTATATTATCCGCTTTTTTGATACTTCTCGTTGGTGTTTTTGCCGGATGCGGAAATGCAGAGGAAACAGATATCAACAAAGAAATCAATAAAGATTATGAGAAGTATTTTGCTGAATTTTCGGCTGAAGACATATATGGCAAAACAGTGACACAAAACGAGATCAGAGATAACAAGTATACTCTTATAACTGTATGGGGCACCTACTGCAGCCCTTGCATTGATGAACTTCCGGATTTGCAGAAACTTTATGACAAGTACAGAGGGGACGGAATAAATGTTCTGGGTGTTGTAATCGATATACAAAATGATGACGGAAGTCTTAATGAAGATCAGAATTCCTATGCACAGGAGATAACAGACAAACAGGGTGTGGAATTTGTAAATATGGCGGTGCCGCCGGGCAGAGAAGGCCTTTTTTCTGAAATAGCAGTGACACCTACAGCATTCTTTATTGACGGCGAAGGCAATGTTATCGGAGATTTCTATGAGGGGGCATACAGTTACGAAGAATGGAGTGATATGGTTGAAAAACTTCTTGAAGAGTAAAGCATTCATAGTTCTTCTGGCAGGTATTATACTTATATGCATAGGGATATCAAGAGGCGAAGTGGCAGTTGTTTTCACAAAGGCTGTAAATGTATGTTTGGAGTGTATAGGTATTGGATAGAATAAGGACTGTGGTCCAGATAGCCTTTGTGGCGGTCACAAACGGATATTACAGGGGTTTTGCCGAGGGGACCATATTCAAAGGAGACACAAAGAATCTTTGTCTTCCGGGTCTGAACTGCTATTCCTGTCCCGGAGCTCTTGGATCATGTCCCATCGGCTCTCTTCAGGCTGTTTCCA
>DAIMEC010000040.1:0-8133 GCA_036725465.1 Bacillota bacterium
GATAATAACAGGAGCAGTTATCTCAGAATGGCAGAACTGATCATTGATATGACATATGGAAGTGCTCTGTTTCAGGTGGCGCAGGATCTGAAACAGAGCACTTCCATATGTCATATCAATGGTCAGTTCTGCCATTCTGAGATACCTGCTCCTTTTATTATCTTATCGACGATCTGCTTCTGCTCGTCGGTTTTCTCTAAATCTTTTTCCATTATTTTCTCGGCAGCCATTACTGCCAGCATCCCGACTTCTTCTTTCATATCCACAAGAGCTTTTTCTTTCTGTCTTTTGATTTCTTTTTCGGCTCTCATCATGATCTCATTTGCTTTGGCATTTGCCTCATCGATTATTTCTTTTGCCTTCTCATCTGCTTTCACTTTGGATTCCCTTATGATCTCCCTGCCTTCGCTTTCTATCTGAGCTATCTTTATACTGTAAGCCTCCAGTTTTTCGTCAGCTTTTCTGTTGGTGGCTTCTGCCGAATCAAAAGCTTCCTTGACAGTGCTTTCTCTCTTCTGCACAAAATCATGGACTTTCTCAAAAAAGAATTTTCTCAGTATAATATAAAGGACAAAAACTGTTACGAGCTGCATCAGCAATGTCCAGTTGAAACTGATAAGCGGTGCAAATTCCATAGGCTGTCTCCTCCCTTCTTTGGCTTTTTATTCGTTTTCTCAGGCAAAAGGATTTGCGAAAAGTAAAACGATGGATACGATAAATGCAAATATACCTGTAGTCTCCGTTACTGCCTGTCCTACAAGCATTACCTGAAGCAGATCACCCTTGGCTTCGGGTTGTCTTCCAACGCCTTCTACAGCTCTGCTGGCTGCAAGACCCTGGCCTATACCTATACCAAGTGCGGCAAAGCCGATACTTACTGCTGCTCCCAATGCGGAAAAGGCATAAATCAGAGCTTCCGGTGTTATTTGTGATGACATAATATTTACCTCCTAATAATAATTGATTGCTTGTATGTCAATGTTCTTCATCGCGAGTCGCTATTTCCATCGTGATGAATACCATAGTCAACATTGTAAATATAAAGGCCTGAAGTACAGGCTCAAAAACATCAAAGAAAAAATTCGCCGGCAAAGGTATTACTGCGTCCAAAAGAGGTATTGGCAAATGCAGGGCTTCACTGGCGGTGGCCAGTCCCCCAAGAAGCATTTCTATAACTATCACACCGCCAAGGATGTTACCGAAAAGTCGGAATGAAAGAGAAATGGGGAAGGAAAGCTGCTCTATTATCTTAAGAGGGAACATAAAGGGATACGGCTGAGCCATTTCCTTCATTTTTCCTATTAATCCATAGCTCTTAAGAGCCTGTCTCTGTATCAGTACAAAAGTTATTGCTGCCAGGGCAAATGTTGTGTTTACATCGGCGGTAACCGGTCTCTGTCCGAAAAGGCCCAGCATATTGCTGAGAAGCACAAAGAAAAAAAGTGTTCCGATATAGGGTGCATAATTTATTGCTTTTGGTCCCATTGTTGCTTTCACCATATTATATACACCTTCAACGACAACTTCTGCTATGACTTGTTTGCCGTCCGGCACTTTTTTCATTCTTCTTGTGGACCACAGTGCCAGGACAATCAAAATAACGGCAACAATTATACCAAAACAAACAGTATTTGTTATAAAAATGCCGTTATCAAATTTAATAACTATCTGAGGGCCTATATCCACGCCCTTACCTCCTTGCCATCAGCTCTTTGGCTGATCTTTTATATCTGTGGTTTCACCATCTTTCTTTTTCCTGAAAATCTTCGGTCTCAGGATGTGAATATAAAATATCGAAGTCTGTATTGTCAGGAATCCGGCTCCACAGCCTATCCCTACGATGTATGAGGATCTGAACGTCATATAAAGAACGACCCCGTAAATCAAAAATCTTATTACATAACCCAGAGTGGACCAGTAGGGTTTTCCTTTTTCAAGTACCCGTTTTGCGCAGAAAATCATTATATTAAAGTTAACTACGGCCACACATGTCCCGATCAAAAGTCCGTAAACAAATCTTGTGCTGAACCCCAAAACGATCAGAGATATCAGTTCAAAAAGACCTGCTGCGACCAGTCCGTATAACAATATCCTGTTCTTGAATTTCGCAAACTCGTCCATGATATACTCTATTATACGCCGAAAAAAATAAAAGTAAACCTTTGTTAAAATTTACACGAATCCTCTTGAAACACTCAAATTCTAAGATTTCAAGCTTTGTTTATAAAAAAAACAAATCAGAGCATTCCCATAAGGCAATTTCATTGTGGCCGTTTTAAAGGGTCACCTTTGCTCTGATCAAATGTTTTTTACCTTTTGCTTTTCCGGCAAAAACAGAAATCCTGTTTCAGATATGATTATCATTTATTTATCAAGCATCACTATTTTAAGACCTGCCTCTGCAAGCATCTCTGTTGCCATTTCATCAGGGTATCCTTCTCTTACGACTATTCTCCTGATGCCTGCGTTTATTATCATCTTTGCGCATATGAGGCAGGGCTGATGCGTTATGTATATTGTGGCACCTTCGATACTCTGGGGATATGTGGCTGCCTGTATTATTGCGTTCTGTTCTGCATGCAGGGCCCGGCAAAGTTCGTGTCTTTCTCCCGAGGGTATTTTCATTTCTTCCCTCATGCATGCCCCTCGTTCTTCACAGTGAGGAACACCCTTGGGAGCTCCGTTGTAACCTGTCGATATAACATGTTTGTCCATTACTATGGCCGCCCCCACCTGCCTTCTCAGACAAGTGGATCTTGTGGCTGCCAGCTCTGCCATTTTCATAAAATAGTGGTCCCAGTCGGGTCTTTCTTTAATTATGGTTCTTGCCATTACATTCTCCTTTGATAATAATATCGGCTCAAAAAAATCGTATCATACCTTATATCAAATATCAATCAGTAAAAAACCTCTGCCAGATAAAGGCCCTGGGGAGGGGCCGTATGTCCCGCCTTTCTTCTGTCCTTTGATTTTATTATCAGGGGCATGTCCAAAGGAGATATTTTCCCGTGCCCCACATCCACCAGCGTCCCGGCTATTATCCTGACCATATTATAAAGGAACCCGTCCCCCGTGATCTCAATTGTGATTTCATCTGATTCTTTCTTTATGGAAAGATTTTTTACTGTCCTTACGGTAGTCTCTTTTTCAGTACTCCCGGCAGCCTGAAAACATTTGAAATCATTTTTGCCCTCTATATATGCTGCCGCTTTTTGCATTGAGGGAAGGTCAAGCGGCTTTTCTACAAAATAATAAAAATTTCTTTTGAAAGGATCTCTTTGGGAACAGTTCATTATCCTATAAATATACTTTTTCCCTTTTGCATCAAAACGGGCATGAAAACCCAGAGGTTTTTCAATGGCTTCTTTTATTCTTATTGATCCGGGCAAATGATTGTTGAGAACATACGCCAGTCTTTCAGTGGGTATTTTAATGTCACCTTCAAAGCTGGCCATCTGCCCCATGGCGTGAACTCCCGCATCCGTCCTGCTGGTCCCTTTTATTTCTGTTCTTGTTCCGGATAAGAAATATATTGCTTCTTCAATCTGTCCCTGAACTGTCGGTACATCGGGTTGTATTTGCCATCCGCAAAAATCAGTTCCATCATATTCAATTTTAAGAAGAATGTTTTTGTACATTTTTTAATCGAAAATACTGAATGTATTTTTCCCTTTTCTTTTTGCATCGTACATAGCTTTGTCTGCCCGGGCAAAGAGAGTTTTGAAATCTGTGCCCTTTTCAGGACTTACAGCGACACCTATACTACAGCTGACATTTTTTTCGTTATCAATAGATATCCCTGATATTTTTTCGCATATTTGTGTTGCTCTGTATCTCAATATATCCTTATCAGATGTGTTTTTCATGAGAAAAAGAAATTCATCTCCGCCGATACGTCCGACTATATCGCTCTTTCTGGATACGTCCCGTAGTATCTCTCCTACGCTGCTCAATATATGATCTCCTGTCTGATGCCCCATAAAATCGTTGACCTTTTTGAAGTCATCAATATCTATGACCATAAGACTGCACTTTTCCTCACGGCTGTAATAATCAAGATAAAAACGGCAGTTCTGAGTAGTTGTAGCCTTATTGAAAATGCCTGTCAGGGGGTCCATTGCGTTCATTCGCTGAAGCTGAAGTTTTGTTTTGTTGGCTCTAAGTCTGAGGTCAAGCACAACAAATGCCATCAATATACCGGCCCCACATGCAATTGAAGACTGAAGCATATCAAAGGCAAACGTGCCGCTGTCCTTGAACATGAATACAAATGAACAGAAGATGCCCTGGAAAGCCAGTAAAAGAAAAATGTATATTTTCATGGGCATTATGAAAACCAGAGGAAGGAATGTATATCCCAAAAAAAGAAATATTGCGGGAAGATCCGGGAAGGGGAACACACTTATGAATATGAAAAAACTCAGGACCATAACAGAAAAAACAAAGCAAAGAGCCTGGACCATAAAAAAACTTCCTTCTCTTTTCTGGAAGTATAACAGGCAAAAGATACAAAATACTCCGAAAACCACCACAAAAAAATTGTATGCTATGACAAGCTCCACAGAAGTAAAATCCTTCAAGACTACATAAAGATACATCATCAGGCCCATCAATGCTGAAATACTGTTTCTTCTAAGTAAAAAAATGTTGTCGTTCTTTATGTCTTTTTTGCAATTGGAAAAATATATCTTACTGTCTCTTATGAATCCCTTAAGATATCTCACCCTTTTATCCCTCCCATGCCTTGGCAACAGCTTCAGCCACTTTTTCTGCCACACCGGGCATAAATGCACTTGGTATTATATTTTCTTCCGAAATATCTTCTTCGTTTATCATACCTGCCAGTGCATATGCTGCGGCTTTTTTCATTTTCTCTGTTATTCTCTTTGCCCTTACTGACAAAGCCCCCTTGAATATTCCGGGGAATATCAGAACATTGTTTATCTGATTTGGGAAATCCGATCTGCCGGTGGCTATAACGGCAGCACCTGCTTTTTTTGCTTCTTCGGGCATTATCTCAGGTTCCGGGTTGGCCATTGCAAAAATCATGGGTGATCCCGCCATGGTTTTTACCATTTTCTGTGTAAGTGCCCCTCCTGAAGAGACCCCGATAAAAAGATCTCTGCCCGCCAAAGCCTCAGCAAGTTCTCCGGACAGGTCCTTTTTATTTGTTATACTCGCAAGTTTCTTTTTTGTTTCGTTAAGATCATTTCTTTTTTTATCGATAATGCCATGGCTGTCACATACAACTATATCCTCAATACCCATATCCATAAGCATTTTTGCTATGGCTGTTCCTGCGGCTCCCGCTCCGTTTATGACTGCTTTTATTTCCCAAAGCTTTCTGCCGGTAAGCTTTGCCGCATTTATAAGGGCAGCGGAAACCACAACTGCAGTACCGTGCTGATCATCATGAAAAACCGGTATCTCCAGTTCACCCTGGAGTTTTTCTTCTATTTCAAAACATCTGGGTGCGGATATGTCTTCAAGATTGATCCCTCCAAAAGTGGAGGAAATATTTTTTACTATTTTTACTATCTCATCAGGATCCTGGGTCTTTATACAAACCGGAAAAGCATCTATCCCTGCAAATTCTCTGAACAAAAGAGCCTTTCCGTCCATTACGGGAACAGATGCAGCAGCGCCGATATTTCCAAGTCCCAGAACAGCAGACCCGTCGCTTACAACCGCCACTGTGTTGCTTTTGTTTGTATATCTGTAAATATCTTCAGGGCATTCTTTGATTTTCCTGCAGGGTTCTGCCACCCCGGGAGTATATGCTGTTGAGAGGTCTTCTTTTGTCTTGACCCTCACTTTGCCTGCCGTGGCCATTTTCCCTTTGTTTTTTTCGTGCATGATAAGAGAAGCCTTGTAGTAGTCCATTTTTTTCTCCTTTATTTTATTTTGAATGAACTCTTCAGATCCACAATGCGGTTGAATACTTTTTGTTTTTCAGAAGTAAGGATTTTGTCAGCTATATAATATCCGTGTCTGAAAAACTGGTATCTTTCGCAAGGCATTGCATTTGCCACAGAGGCCTCTGCATAAGCAGTTGCTTCTCTGAGAGAATCCGCATTGATTTTTTTGCTTCCGTCATCTCCCTCTGTCATTAGATGGTCATAGTTCCGTATTTTGATCTTCAATGCATTTTTTGCATCCACCCAGTGTATCGTCCCTTTGACTTTCCTTCCGTCGAAACCGCTGCCGCTCCTGGTGGCAGGGTCATATGTACAATGCAGTTCTTTTATTGTGCCGTCAGGATTTTTTATCACATCATTGCATGTGATAAAATAGGCTCCTTTGAAGCGCACTTCATTACCGGGAAAAAGTCTGAAATATTTTTTTACCGGCACTTCTGCAAAATCTTCGCCATCCACATAAAGCTCCCTGCTGAAGGTCACTTTTCTTGTTCCCATTTCAGGCACATTTGCATTGTTTTCTATTTCCATTTCTTCCGTTTTATCTTCGGGATAATTTGTGATTATCACTTTTAACGGGTTCTCTACCACATTCCTGGTTTCTGTGGTTTTCTTCAGATCCTCTCTCACGCAATGTTCCAGGAGGGCTATATCAACAGTACTGTTGGACTTGGCGACCCCTATCCTTTCACAGAAATCCCTTATAGCTGCTGGAGTATATCCCCTGCGCCTTAATCCTGCTATCGTAGGCATTCTCGGATCGTCCCAGCCTTCAACATCTCCGTTTTCCACAAGGGATTTCAAAAGACGCTTGCTCATTACGGTTTTGGTTATATTCAGTCGGGCAAATTCTATCTGTCGGGGCGGTGTCTGCCACCAGCCGACTTCGGCGAGGAACCAGTCATAAAGCGGCCTGTGATCTTCAAATTCCAGCGTGCATATTGAATGTGTTATTCCTTCTATGGCATCTTCAATTGGATGTGCAAAATCATACATGGGATATATACACCACTTGTTTTTGGTATTATGATGGGGCACATGGGCTATCCTGTAAATCACAGGATCTCGCATATTTATATTAGGCGATGCCATATCAATTTTTGCCCTTAATACCTTTTCTCCGTCCGAATATTTTCCGGCTTTCATTTCTTCAAAAAGTTTAAGGTTTTCTTCTTTGCTTCTTTTACGATAGGGGCTCTCTTTACCGGGGTCTTTTAATGTACCCCTGTACTCACGTATCTCTTCCGCATCAAGATCACAGACAAAAGCCTTTTCTTTCTTTATAAGTTCTAAAGCGGCTTCATACATTTTTTCAAAGTAATCGGAAGCCCAGAGTTTTTTGTCCCATTGGAAACCAAGCCACTTTACATCCTCTTCTATAGAATCGATATATTCTTCGTCTTCCTTTACGGGATTTGTGTCATCATATCTCAGATTGCATTTACCCTCGTATTTCCCGGCAGTGGAAAAATTCAGACATATGGACTTGGCATGTCCTATGTGAAGGTATCCGTTGGGTTCGGGAGGGAATCTTGTATATACTCTGCCTCCGTATTTGCCCGTTTCATTATCAGCATCGATAATATTATGAATAAAATTTGAAGTTATGTTTTCTTTTTCTGACATTGTTTTCCTCCGGTTATTATATGCCTGATTATTATATCACATTTTTCTCGGCTGTTCTTCAATAAATTCGCAGATACATGTTATAATTGTCCCATAAAAAGGAGGGATATAATGACTTTAGGATACAACAAGGACGGATTTCTGAAACTGCCCACTCCATTGGAACGGCTTGAAGGCATCTCCCGGGATACCGGTGTTGATTTCTGGATCAAAAGAGACGACCTTACGGATCCCGGCATGGGAGGAAACAAACTGCGTAAACTTGAATACTTCATACATGATGCCCTGGATAAAAAATCTACCGTGCTGATTACAACAGGAGCTCCTCAAACAAATCACGGAAGACTTACTGCCGCCGTTGCTGCAAAATACGGTATGAAATGTGCCATAGTATCAATAGCCGATCATTCCGGCGAGATTTCCGGCAACATCCTTCTTGACCGTATAATGGGTGCTGAAGTTTTTATAAAAAGGCCGGAGCCGGGGATTTCAGACGGATCGCTTTTGTCAGAAACATTGGCAAAAATTACCCGGAACTACGAAAATCAGGGAGAAAAAGTTTACTTTGTACCAATGGGAGGATCCAGTG
>DAIMEC010000041.1:0-8098 GCA_036725465.1 Bacillota bacterium
CCCTCGAAAACGATTATATAGAAACAGTATGGTGGATACAAAAGGAATTTTTCAAGGCAGGTCTCATCTATGAAGGGCATAAGATCCTGCCTTACTGTCCCCGCTGCGGCACCGGATTAGCATCCCATGAAGTGGCCCAGGGATACAAAGAAGAGCAAGTCCTTACAGTTACCACCAAATTCAAACTGAAGGAAGCGGACAATGAATATTTTCTTGCATGGACCACCACCCCGTGGACAGTGCCTTCAAATGTGGCTTTGACTGTGGGTCCTGATCTTGATTATGTAAAAGCAAGAATGACAGAAGGAAATGAAAAAGGAAATATATTCTATGTAGCCAAAGTTCTTGCTGAAAAAGTCCTTTCGGTTTCCGGAACATATGAGATCCTGGAAGAACTCAAAGGGAAGGATCTTGAATATAAAGAATATGAACAGCTAATGCCTTATATAAAACCCGAGAAAAAAGCCTTTATTGTATGCTGCGGAGATTATGTAACAGTTGAGGACGGTACCGGTATAGTACATACAGCGCCTGCTTTTGGAGAAGATGACTATTCAACAGGCAGGAAGTATGACCTTCCGGTGATAAACCCTGTGGATGACCAGGGACTTTTCACAGCCACTCCGTGGAAGGGTCGTTTTGTTATGGATGAAGGATTGGATGTTGAGATACTAAAAGACCTTGCAAAAAACAATAAAGTTTTTTCAAAAGAAAAAATGATACATAATTATCCCCACTGCTGGAGATGCAGTACATCGCTGATATATTATGCAAAACCCAGCTGGTACATAGAAATGAGCAAGCTGAGAGAGCAGCTGGTTTCCAATAATAATGAAGTGAACTGGTATCCGGATTTTGTGGGAGAAAAGCGTTTTGGTAACTGGCTTGAAGATGTAAAGGACTGGGCAATATCCAGGAATCGTTACTGGGGCACACCGATACCCATATGGCGCTGTGGCTGCGGTCATCTTGAATGTATAGGAAGCCGTGCAGAACTGATTGAAAGATCCATTGAAGATATAGATGAAAACATAGAACTGCACAGACCTTATGTGGATGATGTCCATATAGAATGTCCCGTCTGCGGAGAGAAAATGGAAAGGATCCCCGAAGTGATCGACTGCTGGTTCGACAGCGGATCAATGCCCTTCGGACAGAGACATTATCCTTTTGAGAACAAAGAAAATTTTGATGGGGATCTGTTCCCGGCAGATTTCATATGTGAAGGGATAGATCAGACAAGAGGATGGTTTTATTCTCTTATGGCCATATCGACTTTTATAAAAGGAACATCACCTTACAAGAACTGTCTTGTAAATGATCTTATTCTGGATAAGAACGGTAAAAAAATGAGTAAGAGTCGCGGCAATACTGTGGATCCGTTTACACTTTTTGATAAATACGGAGCAGATGCCACAAGATGGTATATGCTGCATGTTTCCCCTGCATGGGCTCCCACCAGATTTGACGAAGAAGGACTTAAGGAGACAGTGAGCAAGTTTTTCGGTACACTTAAAAATGTATATAACTTTTTTGTTCTTTATTCCAATCAGGACAAAGTGGATCCCAGAGATTTTGATGTGCCCAGGGAAAAAAGACCGGAGCTTGACAGATGGATAATTTCAAAATACAACAAGCTCATAAAAGAAGTCGAAGAAGACATGGACAGATATGATCACATGAAATCTGTTCGTAAGATACAGTATTTTGTTGCGGAAGATCTTTCTAACTGGTATATAAGAAGGGCCAGGAGAAGGTTCTGGGCAGAAGAACTTACCGAGGACAAAAAAGCCGTATATGCAACAACTTACGAAGTATTAAAAGGTGTATCACAGCTGATCGCACCCTTTGCCCCCTTTATCGCCGATGAGATATACTGTAATCTTACAGAAGATGAATCAGTTCATATTTCATATTTCCCTGAATTTGATGAAAGCCTTACGGATGACTTTGTAGAGGAAAGAATGGATTTGGTCCGGGATATTGTCGGACTTGGAAGAGGAATAAGGGAGAAGGAAAGGATCAAAGTCAGACAGCCTTTAAGAAGTATTCTTGTTGACGGTAAATATGCTTCACTTATAAGGGATATGGTACCTCTTATCAAAGATGAATTGAATGTCAAAGACGTTATATTTGAAAAGGATCTGACGGAATATATGAGTTACAGTTTGAAACCTGATTTTAAAGTTGCGGGACCTTTGCTGGGAGGAAAGATAAAAGCCTTTTCGGCCGCTTTATCAAAAGAAGATCCGGCGGAGTTTGTTAGCAGAATGGAAGAAGAGGGCAAAGTTTTCATGGATATTGAGGGAGAGAATATCAATATAACTCCGGAGATGACAGATATAAGAATAGATGCCAGGGAAGGATTTGCTGTTGCCATGGAGGGAAACCTCTTTGCTGTTCTGGATACAGGACTTGACAGTGAACTTTTGGAAGAAGGGCTTGCCAGGGAAATAGTGTCGAAAGTCCAGCAGCTCAGAAAGCAGAAAGATTTTGAGATGATGGATAATATAATCATTACCGTTGATGCCGGTGAAGAAGTAAAGGAAGCCATCAAAAAGCATGAGAAGTACATCATGAAAGAGACACTGGCAACTGAAATAAAAGAAGATAAAACAAAGGGAAAATATAATATCAACGGATATGATACCGGTATTGATGTTGAAAAAATATGACAGGAGCAGAGAATGGCGGTAACAAGAGAAGAACTTGACAGGATATCAAAGATAAATGAAAAAGAGCACGCACACATAGTAGACAGTTTCGCCGTGCTTGGGAGGGAACCGGAGAAAATCGCAATAAGACAGGGGATCGATCTGGAAGACATAATACTCATAATCAGAGCTTATGATCTTCAGGTGGGAAGTGAATGGGGAGATGAAAGGGATGACATCGGTATATGGCGCAAAACACCTGTTGCTCAAATAAAGGATTTTGTTAACGATCGTTATCCGGGCAATTTGAAATGAAAGACATAAGTGGCATGACTTTGCCGGAAATGAAGACATACTTTGAAAAAGTCGGAGAAAAACCATACAGAGCCACTCAGGTTTTCAGGTGGATATATCGTGGTGTAAAAAACTTTGATGAAATGACAGATCTTTCAAAAGAGCTGAGAGATGATCTGAAAGAGAAAGCCCTGATAAGCACGCCCTTCATAGAGGAAGTGAAAACATCCTCATCTGATGAAACAAAAAAATATCTTCTTTCAATGAAAGACGGAAGTCTCGTTGAAAGTGTGCTCATGAAATATGATTACGGTTTATCCGTTTGCATATCCTCCCAGGCAGGATGTGCAATGGGCTGCTCATTTTGTGCTTCTGCCAAGGGAGGCAAAAAAAGAAACCTTGAAACCGGAGAAATGACAGGACAGATACTGGCGATAGCAAATGATACAGGAAACAAAGCCGGCCATGTGGTTGTCATGGGCACGGGGGAACCCTTTGATAATTATGAGAACACATCAAAATTCATAAAAATCATAAACGATAAAAATGGTCTGAATATAGGGATGAGAAATATCACAGTTTCCACCTGCGGCATTATACCCGGGATCGAAAGATTTGCGGACGAATTTCCAAATGTCAATCTGGCCGTTTCTCTCCATTCTGTTTCAGATAAGACCAGGACCTCACTCATGCCCATAAACAGGAAGTATCCATTGAAAGAACTGCTTAAAGCCTGCAAAAAATACACAGATAAAACCGGAAGACGGATCACTTATGAATATGCGCTGATAAGCGGAGTCAATGACGGACCCCGGCATATTGAAGCTCTGGCAGAAGCATTAAAAGGCATGCTTTGTCATGTAAACCTTATACCACTGAATGAAGTTTGCGAAAATCCCATGACAGGTCCCGGAAGGAAAAGAGCCTCAAAGATCGCGGCAGAGCTTGAAAAAAAAGGCATACCTGCGACAGTAAGAAGAGAACTGGGCGTGGACATAGATGCGGCATGCGGCCAGCTGAGATCCAGAAAAAGTCGGGAGCAGCGGGAGCGGTCAGAACAGTAAAAATTATCTGTTGCCCGCTTATATTTGATAGTGTATAATTGATTTATATTTATATAGCAAGGAGGCGTTCGAAATGGTGAAACTTCTGGTTGGTCACAAGGGTAGCGGCAAGACAAAAAAAATGCTTCATCTGGCCAACGAACTTGTAGAAACATGTGATGGAAATGTAATTTTCATAAATAAAAACGAAGATCTCATGTATGATCTGAAACATGACATTCGGATCGTATGCATGGAAGATTATCCGAATATAACAAACAGTGACGAGTATATAGGCTTTATTTACGGAATAATAAGTTCCGATCATGATATCGATACGATGTTCATTGATGGGATATTAAGACATGCTGATGTTTCTCTGGGCAACCTGCCTGAATTCATTGAGAGAATAAAGAAAATATCGAATATGTTCAATATAGATTTTGTCGTAAGCCTCAGTGCCGAAAAAGAAGAGATGATAGGCGTCGATTTTACAGATTGCGAAATACTGAACTGAAAGCAAAATGGATAACAAGAGGGCGGTGCATGGCACTGCTCTCGTTTTTTTAGAAGAGGCAATATGAAAAAAGTATATTTTTTTATAACATTGGCGGCTTTCCTTTTCGGCACCATGGAGGTGGCACTGAAAATAGCAGGAAGTGATATGGATCCTCTGCAGCTTACTTTCCTGAGATTTTTCATAGGAGGAATAGTACTGATACCGGCAGCTGCAGGTGAAATGAAAAGCAAAAAGACAAAAATAAGAAGACAGGACCTGGGAAGACTGCTTTTACTGGGAATAATATGTATTCCTGTAAGCATGGTGTTGTTTCAGCTGGGTGTCGATGGCTCAAATGCATCCACGGCAGCAGTTATTTTTTCCGTCAATCCCTTGTTCACCATGATACTTGCACATTTTTTTGCGGGAGAGTCAATGAATAGAAATAAAGGGATAGCCTTTTTTCTGGGACTGGGCGGAATAATCGCCATGATGAGACCGTGGGATGTGCAGTCGGGAAACAGCATAAGCGGGATGCTTTTTTCTGTACTTGCCGCAGCTTTTTTCGGCATATACACAGTCATGGGCAAAAATAGCGTTGTAAGACTGGGAGCTATCGCCCAGACCTGTATAAGTTTCATTATGGGCTCTTTTGTTTTGCTGATAATAATTATCATAATGGGAAGGCCTGTTATCGCCGGCATATCCGATGATCTGCTGTTATTGTCATATGTGAGCATTTTTATAACGGGGCTGGGGTATCTGGCATATTTTATAGCAATCAGATATTCGGATGCCACAACGGGATCTGTCACTTTTTTCATAAAACCCATAATTGCACCAATAATCGCAGCCTTGGTTCTGGGAGATGTAATTTTATCAAGCACATATGCGGGGATAGGTCTTATCCTCATGGCCTCATTCATAAATATAAACGAAAACAGAAAATCACGCTGAGCGGAAAGGCACAAAGTATCATGGACATAAATACAATTGAAGAAAAAATAAAAGACAGGAGACCGGGATTTGTGGGGCAGCACACATCTTTTGGTGTTATGGTGCTTCTTGTGGACACAAAAAAAGGGCCTTCTCTTTTGTATGAAGTCAGAGCGAAGACGTTATCAAGGCAGCCAGGAGAGGTATGTTTCCCCGGAGGTCAAAGAGAAAAAGGAGAGACCCTGGAGCAGTGTGCTGTCAGGGAAACATGCGAAGAACTTGGACTCGAACCTGCTATGATCAGGGTGGCAGGAAAACTGGACACTCTCCATGCCCATGCGAATTTTTCTCTTTACTGCTATCTGGGAATAGTGGAACAAGAAAACATAGTTGCTTCAAAAATCAATCATGACGAAGTGGAGGAAATATTCACCGTTCCTCTGGAGGTTCTTCTTGATACAAAGCCTGAGATACACTATATGCAGGTGAGACCGTATCCGGAAGAAGATTTTCCCTATGACAAGATAGACTTTGCCGGAGGATACAAATGGAGAACAGGAACCCTGGAAGTGCCTATTTACACTTATGAAGATAAAGTGATATGGGGAATGACAGCCAGAATAACAGACAATTTCATGAGAATAATCAAAGGAGAAGATTGATGAAATATAAAATGGCTCTTTGTCAGATAAAAGGATCTTTTCAAAAAGAAAAAAGCATTGGAAAAGCACAGGCCTTCATAAAAGAAGCTTCTGAAAAAGCAGAAGTCGTTGCATTGCCTGAGATGTGGAACTGTCCCTACGGCAATAAATATTTCAAAGAATATGCGGAAGAAGAAAACGGCAGGACCGTTTTATTCATGTCAAAGGCGGCGGCACAAAACGATATTTATCTTATCGGGGGGACCATACCTGAAATGGAAGAAGGAAAAATTTATAATACTTCATTCTGCTTTGACACACGAGGTAACTTGATAGCCAAACACAGGAAGATACATCTCTTTGATGTGGATATAGAGGACGGCATAAGATTTATGGAATCGGAGACCCTGTCTGCGGGAGATTCCGTAACGGTCATGGAAACAGAGTATGGAGGAATAGGCATAGCTGTCTGCTATGATGTCCGTTTTCCGGAATGGAGCAGAGCAGCTGCTTTGGAAGGGGCAACTCTGTTAATTATTCCCGGGGCTTTTAATATGACCTCTGGTCCGGCCTTCTGGGAACTGATGATGAGAACCCGGGCAATAGATAATCAAGTCTATGTGGCAGCAGCTTCTCCGGCCCGTAACTTGTCATCGTCTTACCATGCCTGGGGGCATTCCATGATCGTTAATCCCTGGGGAGGGATTATGGCAGAAGCCGGCAGTGGTGAAGAGATAATTGTTGCAACATCGTATTCATATACTGAATTAACTGTTCCTGAGGCATTAGCGCCTCCAAAAACCAGTACAGTGTTTGCTGGACTTAAAACTGCCCTATGCTCAGTTATTAATAAAGGATAAGGAGCTTTGGTTTCCCAGGTATCAGTGGCTGGATCATACAATTCAACAAGATTAGTATAATCCTGAAATCCAATATCGCCCGCAACCTGTAATACAGTGTTGTTTGGCAGTATTGTTAAAGTGTGTGTGTTGCGTGCAGCTGAAAAGCTACTTGTGGATTGCCAGACAGATTGGCTGAACATGGCAATCGGTAAGAAAATGGAAATGAGTAAAAAGTTAAATTTAAACATAATTTTAATTTGGTTTGATTAACAAAATAAACAACTGAAAATTATTAAATGAAAAGTGAGTGTTCAAATTTTAACAACTTACATTTTCCACGCATATATTGAAACCAGTGAGGATTTGGTGCGTATAGTCAGCGAAAGTCGGATAGAAATTCCCAGCAATGTAAATGTTTAATTTTATTACAACAATCAGCTTGAGTTATAGGTCGTTTTGATCAAGAAAATGGCGATTGAATAAGAGAAAACTGTAATTGATCAGAACAATTGACAACTGGAGATGCCTGACGTTGCTTATAATTATCAAAACGGTTAAATGACATTGGTAATGTGCTAAGCGTTAAAAGTAATTTTTAGCTAAAAAGTTTTGGTGGAATGAGAATTATGTATAAGGTTTAAAGTAGTTAGTTTTGGCTGGCATTAATTCATAAAAAGCAAAACTGAATCAGCGTGTATGCAAAAGCATATAATTGTTAAAACATTCATGCTATCTATATTATATTGCATATAATTCATACATTTGTGATGTTATTGATATAATTGTGTGGCATGAAAAGATTAGCAGTCTTTGTAAAAGAACGTCGGCGAGATGTTAACCTTACGCAGGAAGAATTTGCTGAGCGTGCGGGTGTTGCTTTAACAGTGATTCGTAAGATAGAACAAGGCAAAACCAATCTGAATTTGGATAAAGTAAATTTAGTTTTACACATGTTTGGTCACGAATTGGCACCTGTAAATTCCAAAGATTTAATAGAATGAGAAGCGGTAGGGTTTTTTATAAGGATGTTTTAGCCGGATTAATTACGGAAACAAATGAAGGTGAATTTATTTTCCAATATGAAAACCACTATGTAAGGGAGCATCCCAATGAATTCATCACCTTTACGATGCCTGTTTCAGATCAGGCCTATAAAAGTAATCGACTTTTTCCGTTTTTTGAGGGTTTA
>DAIMEC010000042.1:0-8025 GCA_036725465.1 Bacillota bacterium
CTTTTGCATCTGTCGCTTCTGTTAAAGTTTCATAGGCTGTTTTGCAGGTCTCATAAAATGGATCTTCTTTGTTGTCCGTCCATATGCATGCCGCCTCACCGGGCCTTACAAAACATGCCACATCATCTATGTGTCCGTTGGTCTCTTCGGGATCTATAACGTCTTTTATCCATATTACCTTTTCTATGTTCAGATGATTTTTCAGCATATTTTCTATCTCTTCTCTGCTCATCTTAGGGTTCCTGCCCTCGCTCAAAAGACACATCTCAGTTGTCATCACAGTCCCTTCTCCATCCACATGTATACTTCCGCCTTCTAAAACGAAATCCTCCGTTCTATATGTGTCGATTCGCTCCATGTCACATATCTTCCGTGCTATGAGATCGTCCTGGTCCCAAGGGAAATACAGACCGTCGAAAAGGCCTCCCCATGCATTGAATTTCCAGTCTACTCCTCTTATCCCGCCTTTGTCATTTATTACAAAAGTCGGTCCGCAGTCCCTTACCCATGAATCGTTGTTGGACATTTCTATTACTCTTATTTCGGGAGGAAGCACATTTCTGGCCACCTGATACTGGGATGCGGATACCAGCATGGTCATTTCCGCAAACTCGCTGATGGCTTTGGCAACATCGGCAAAGGCTTTTTGGGCAGGCTTTCCTCCATCCCTCCAGTTATCAGGTCTTTCAGGCCATATCATGAATATCTGCTGCTGGGGCTCAAACTCAGCCGGCATTCTGAAGCCGTCGGCTTTTGGTGTTGAATCAATTCTTTTTGCCATTACTATTTCCTCCTTTATTTATAAGACAAATCCAAGTATAGCATATATTACAGCGGTTCCCACAAAGGCTATTATGCTATAGGGCAAATTAGCCACCGCCAGTTCAGTGGGCTTTTTCTCCACTGACTGGGAGCACATGAGCATCTGCTCTCCAAAGAAACATGAAGTCCCACCGCATACAGCTCCCGATACGGCTGCTGCCATGGTTAGATATACATTCACATCAAAGCTGACTGCCAGGGGAATGGTTATCGGAGCCATGAGAAGTATGACCGCCCAGTAATCCACTCCTCCGAAGGCCAAAAGGGCCACAACAATGAATGTCAGCACCGGTATAGCGCCGCCGGCCAGGAACGGTGTTGTGGTTTCTATAACATATTCACTGAGACCTATTCTTGTAAGACCGTCAACAAATATGAATACCATCAACAGTATCACCAGTATATCGATCATGCTGTGTACGCCCTCAAAGAAATTCTTGAAGAAATCATCGAATTTCATTTTCTTTCTCGGTATATACAAAGCGAAACAAACCGCAATGGCAATAAGGACCGCAACTACCAGGTCATTCGTATAAAGCATTACCCCGACCAATACCACAACAGGAATTATAAAATCCAGAAGCTGTCCTTTTTCATCGAAATGCTGATGTTCCTCGGATATTTCTGTCTCTTCCTGCATCTGTTTCGACAATTTCCTTAACGGTCCAATCTTTGGCAGTATGCCCACTGCCAGAAGAAAGGCCACAAGTACTATCAGCATCGGATATACAAGAAAAGGAACTACTTTCATGTATTCTGTGAGCATGTTGGAATTTTCACCTGATATACCCGAATCCTGCATTATGCCGAAAACAAAAACTGCCATGGCTGTTACAGGCAGCAGAGAACATATGGGAACGCCCATGGAAATAACCACCGTTCCCACGGCTTCTCTTGGCACTTTGTAGCTGTCTGTTATGGATCTTACCGAAGGTCCTATGGCCAGGTCGTTTATATAGTCATCTATACAAAGGATCACGCCCAGTATCCATGTGAAAACAAGACTGCTTCTTTCGGCTTTGATATATCTTAAGGCCAGTCTCCTGAAACCGTCAATACCTCCCGATTCTAAAAGCAATTGAATAAGTGCACCAAATAATGTAAGCATCATCAGTATCCACGGGAATGTTCCTTCTGCCATCACCTCATAAAATGAATCAACAAATCCTCCGATGAATCCCGTTCCGTCTTTCAGAACGAACACCAGTATTATGGGGATTATCATCGACTCAAATACTCTTTTGGTAACTATAACCGAAACTACCATAAGTATCAGAGGTACAATTGTTAAAAATCCAAGTTCCATACTATCTCCTTTCTAATATACTCATATTCAATATCTCATCATAAGAATCAACTCTTCTGTCCCGGTGGAACTGCAGAATGTTTCTGGCACGCCTTATCTCATCCAGATCAAGTTCGCAGACTATCAGGTCCTCTTCATTCATCTTTCCTTCGGCTTTCAAGTTCCCCCAGGGATCGGAAACAAAGCTTCTGCCGTAAAAGTGCATGCTTCCGCTGCCGTCTTCAGCTTTTTCTTCTCCTACTCTGTTGCAGGCACAGACATAGAAATTGTTATGGATACCGTGGCCTCTTATGGAATCCATCCAGGTTTTTGAAGTGTCAAGTTTGGGATCATCCGGTTCGGATCCAATTGCAGAGGGATAAAAAATAAAATCCGCTCCCTTTAACGCAAGTATTCTTGAAGGTTCCGGAAACCATTCATCCCAGCATATAAGCACGCCGAAACTGCCGTATTTGGTGTGAAAGACCATGTACGGAGAATCTCCCGGTGTAAAGTAGTATTTCTCGATATACTGTGGGCCTTCGGGAATATGGTGTTTTCTGTAGTTCCCCAGAAAACTGCCGTCTGCATCGAATACTGCTGCGGAATTATAATATATGCCGTCCATGGCATATTCGTAATAACAGCTTATTATTACAGCATCAAGCTCTTCTGCCAAAGACTGGATCCTTCTATTCGTGGGTCCGTCCACCGGTTCCGCCCAGTTATATTTTTTGTAGTCGATCGTCTGCGGAAAATAGGTCCCGTTGAACAACTCCTGGGTACAGATTATTTTTGCACCCTTTGCAGCCATTTCTCTTATCTGCTCTTCCGCCTTCTGCATGTTTTCCTCTCTGTCAGCCACACATGCAAACTGCGTCATACCTATTGTCACTTTTCCTTTTTTCATTTTCCCTCCCGTCTTTTTTTGTTGTAAATCATTGTTTTATAATTACGCTCTACCTATTGACTATAATAATGCAATATCAGTGCCAAGTGACTTTGACTTATATTTCAACGTTTTTTATTAACAAAAAAAGAAAGCTGTAAGTTTATACTTACAACTTTCGCTCTTTTTATATTTTTTTGCTTAATATCACGACATTTCTATACGGTGTATGTTTATAATCACACTGTCATTCTGCACTTACATCTCCTCCCCTTATCCGGATGTTATATTTTTATTCCCAGCCTCTTCATCTTCTGATAAAGAAGAGGTCTTGCGATATCGAGGCATTCTGCGGCTTTGGTCCTATTGTTACCGCACATTTTCAAAGTTTCCTCTATCAATTCTTTTTCGGCATTGTTTCTTGCCTGTTCTATGGATCCTCTGCCGCTTTGTCCGATTTTGGTTTTTCTTTTTTCCCCCAGGGCACACGTGCCTGCCATTGCTACCTCAAAGTCCTCCTTTGTGAGTTCCTTTCCTTTTGAGAAATTCATCGCCCTTTCGACTACGTTATGAAGCTGCCTGACATTTCCCGGCCAGTTATATTTTTTCAGGAAATTTACGGCAGCAGCCGTGGCTCTCTCCACATCTGTACCAAGTTCAATGTTGAGTTCCTTTATTTTTTCAGTAACAAGATCTTCTATATCCTCCAGCCTTGCTCTCAGGGCGGGGACTTCTATCTCTATGACATTCAGTCTGTAATAAAGATCTTCCCTGAATCTGTTTTCAAATATCAGTTCCTGCAGATCTTCGTTTGTTGCGGCTATCACCCTTACATCAACTGAAATATCTTTGTTCCCGCCTATTCTTTCTATTTCACGCTCCTGAAGCACTCTAAGCAGCTTCGGTTGCAGGGACATGGGCATATTGTTTATCTCATCTATAAAAAGCGTTCCCTTGTCTGCCATTTCGAACTTGCCTTTTTTGCCGGTTCTTTTTGCTCCGGTAAATGCTCCTCCTTCATATCCGAATAATTCGGATTCAATAAGAGTTTCAGGAAAAGCTGTTGCATTTATCTTTACAATGCGGTTCCTTCTTCTGCCGCTCAAATTGTGTATGGCATGAGCTACCAGCTCCTTGCCGGTTCCTGTTTCACCTTTTATTATGACCGTGGAATTGCTTTTTGCCGCTGTTATGATTTTTTTCTTCACCTCAAAAATTGCTTCGGAACCTCCGATGATACTGCTTATGGAGTATCGCGAATCCCTTTTTTCGATTATCTCTTTTTCCAGATTCAATAGTTCCTGGTCAAGAAAGTTACCATAGTCCCTGGAGAGATCATAAAGTTTCTCCGAACTTTGGGTCACATCATACTCCAGAAGTCCTATTTTTCTGTTCCCCTCATAGATCGGAACCTGCACGGATATTCCTATCCCCAGATATGAATTGTAAAATCTAAGGCCCGGTTCATCCAGCTTTAGTCCTCCGATCATTTTTGTCTGAGGGAAAACTTCTTTTATATTTTTTCCGTAGATCGAATCCCTTGACATGCCAAAATAGCCGGCACACTGCTCGTTTACATAAACGACATTCCCTTTCATATCTATAACAACGACGCCGGGAATACTTTCCAGATACTTTTCGATTTCTTCATATGGGATTTTTTTCATAACACCGGTCTTCTGCCATATCTCTTTCAAACTATTCTAACATATATCCCGACACTAAAAAACCCCGCGATCTTTTATTTTGCGGGATTTTCTGGTTTTCGGGGAAATCTTTTTTTCTTGATGGTCAGATGAATTCCTTGAATATATCTGCCACCGTATCTATTTTTTTTGTTTTATATGCCTTGCTTCCACAGAACACAAGACCGTTTTTCACATCTCCCTTTGCCGCTTTTACAAGAGCTTTAGTTATATCATAGTCGATACCATTAAGGCTTTCTGTAAATTTGTTTGCCAGAGCTCTGCATGGAGCCCCCTGCGGATTCATGATTATGACTATATCCTCTTCTCTGCAGTTTATATATGCCTGCTTATAGCTTTCTTTGGCATCACATTCTCTGGTGGTAACGAATCTGGTTCCCAGCTGTATGCCATCGGCCCCGTAAACATATGCGTTTCTTGCATCATCACGGGAGAATATCCCCCCGGCCACTATAAGCGGTATGTCTTCTATCTCACTTTTTATATCAGTGATCGTTTTATAATAAAGTTCCCGGGCTCTTAAGAGTTCCGATTCCTTGAAACCCAGCTGACCTCCGGCCATAGCAGACTCAAAAATAAAGGCATCGGGTCTTTTTTTATGTTTTTTCTGCCAATTTTTGATTATTACTCTCGCTGCTCTTAATGAGGATATGACCGGTATCAGGGCTATATCGTAATAACCTTCTCTTTCACATATGCCCGGCAACGTCATAGGGAGCCCGGCTCCGGTTATGATCGCTCCTGCACCTTCGGAGACGGCCGTTCTTACATATTCCCTGTAATCCTCAGTATTGTATGGAATATTTACACCTATCATTCCTCCGCTTTTTTCTGTATCTGCAATTTCCAGGGCCTTTTTTATTTCCCTCTTCAATGCTCTCTTGTTTGCTTTTTGGGGATCCCACTCGAAATCCTCTTCATCAAAGCCAGTGCTTGAACCTGATATTATGCCCAGGCCGCCTTCTTTGGCTACCGCTCCGGCCAGGCCGCCAAGGGATATCCCCACTCCCATTCCTCCCTGGAATAAGGCTTTCTTTATATGCAGATTCTGAAAATCCATTTTGCCCAGAGCATAATCTCTTTCATCCCTTATGGGTTTAGCCATCTGCATATGCATGAATGTATCGATGTTGTCCAGAG
This sequence comes from Bacillota bacterium, assembly GCA_036725465.1. Taxonomy (GTDB): domain Bacteria; phylum Bacillota; class Clostridia; order Peptostreptococcales; family Anaerovoracaceae; genus UBA1422. Next base: position 5,843 of record DAIMEC010000042.1, read on the forward strand.
AAACGATCAGATTTTTGATTTCTTCATCGGATACTTTGCCAATGGCTTTTCTTATAAGTTCATCATGAAAAGCTTCATGCTCTTTCACTGCATCAAAGCCTTCTTTTGTAAGTTTTATCTTAACTATCCTTCTGTCGCTGGGTATACGGAATCTTTCGACGTATCCCTTTTTTACCAGTTTGTTTATGGCTATTGTCAGAGTGGAAAGATTTATCTGCAGCCTTTGAGCCACTTCGCTCATTGTACGACCGTTTCCTATGCCTATAACATCCAGGGTATGCATCTCTGTAATGGACAGATCATGAATGGTGGATTCTTTTATGGCCTTTTCTTCGATCTTTAGCACTATATTAAAGAGGCTCACCATTACTTCATTTATTTTCTTTGCATCATCCATTACTGCTCCTCTTTTTTCATCCCAAAACAAACAATATGCTGCATCTGCAGACCAGTTCGTCTGCCACATAGGCTTCACATTCCCCTGTTCCTGCTCTGCTTCTCATTTTATCCAATTTCACCTTCAATATCAAGTCATCTCCCGGCATTACTTTCCGGCGAAATTTTGCTTCTCTTATTCCACCGAAATATGCAGTCCTGCCCCGGTTCTCTTCCATGGAAAGTACAGCCACAGCTCCGGCCTGTGCCAGAGTTTCTACTATCAGGACTCCCGGCATTACAGGTTCATCCGGGAAATGTCCCTTGAAATAGTATTCATCCGCTCTTACATGCTTTATTGCTGTTATACTCCTGCCTGTTTCCATTTCAACAACTTCGTCAATAAGCAGAAAAGGTTCCCTGTGGGGTATTATCTCCATTATCTGTTTTTTGTCAAACAACATGATCAGATCCCTCTTTCTTTTCTATTTTTCATTTTCCCTTTTACGCCTAATATTTTCTTATCACCAGAGAACCGTTATGCCCGCCGAAGCCCAGGGAATTGGTCATTACACAGTCAAGCTTTTGATTCCTGCCTTCGTTGGGCACATAATCAAGATCAAGTTCTTCATCGGGAACTTTCAGATTTATAGTGGGAGGTATGAAGTCGTCCAGCATGGCTTTCATTGAAAAAAGCGCTTCAATACTTCCGGCAGCTCCAAGGAGATGCCCTATGTTTCCTTTTACGGAACTGATGGGAATTTTTGTTTTTTCGCCAAAAACCGCTTTAACTGCCCTTGTCTCGTAAAGGTCATTAAGAGGCGTGCCTGTCCCGTGAGCATTTATATAGTCTATGTCACCGGGCATGATCCCCGCCTCCCTTAGGGCCATCCTCATGGCCCCGGATGCTCCTGCTCCTTCCGGATCCGGCGATGTTATATGATATGCATCACATGTGCTGCCATATCCGGTTATCTCTCCGTATATCCTTGCGCCTCTTGTCTTGGCGTTTTCAAGGGATTCAAGAACTAGGAAAGCTGATCCTTCTCCCATCACGAATCCGTCCCTCTCTTTATCAAAGGGTGTAGAACACCTGTCCTTGTCTGTCCTTGTGGATGTGGCCGTCATGTTGCCGAATCCCGCAAAACACACAGGCGCGAATGCGGCTTCTGCGGCACCTCCCAGCATGACATCGGCATATCCGTGTTTTATGTTTCTGTATGCCTCTCCTATGCTGTGTGTCCCTGCTGAACAGGCTGATACTATGCCAAGACAGCTGCCTTTTGCCTTGAACTGCATCGCCAGATTCCCTCCGATCATATTTGAGATCACCATGGGTACCAGTAATGCGGATACGCCTTTTACACTTTCTTTTTTTGTTGCTTTTGTTACCTGTTCCTCCAGGGTCATTATCCCGCCGATACCTGTTCCCGCCATTATCCCGAATCTTTCCGCAGAAACATTTTCTCCGCTTTCTATACCACTGTCAAGAAGGGCTTCTGCCGCAGCAGTTACAGCAAACTGTGAAGATCTGTCCATCCTTCTGGCAGCCCTTTTGTCCGGATAATCAAAATCCTTTACTTCGGCTCCCATTTTGCATTTTTGTTCACTTATATCAAAATGTGTTATTTTATCTATACCGTTTTTGCCCTTTTTAAGGGCTTTCCATGATTCTTCAACTGTTTTTCCTATGGGTGTCACTGCACCCATTCCGGTTATAACTACTCTGTTCATTTATTTCTCCTCGTTTTTTATATTATAAGTCCGCCGTCTACACCGATCACCTGACCGGTTATGTAATCTCCCAT
>DAIMEC010000043.1:0-7959 GCA_036725465.1 Bacillota bacterium
AAGTACAAAAGTTACGGAGGGTAAAATGGCAAAAGTAAAAATAACGGAAACGGTTTTGCGGGACGGGCATCAGTCACTGATAGCAACGAGGATGACAACAAAAGAAATGCTGCCCATACTTGAGACCATGGATGAAGTGGGCTATCATGCTCTTGAGATGTGGGGCGGAGCCACTTATGATTCATGCATAAGATATCTGGATGAGGATCCATGGGACAGGCTCAGAGAAATAAGAAAAAGAATAAAGAAAACAAATCTGCAGATGCTTTTGAGAGGTCAGAACCTTCTTGGATACAAGCATTATGCGGATGATGTGGTAAATGAATTTGTAGACAGAGCCATAGCAAACGGAATAGATATTATAAGAATATTTGATGCCCTGAATGATACGAGGAATCTGGAAGCGGCGGTCAATGCCACAAAGAGAAACGGAGCCCATGCCCAGGGATGTGTATCATATACGATCAGCCCGGTGCACACAAATGAAATGTTTGTAAAACTGGGCAAAGAAATCGAAGAAATGGGATGCGACTCATTTTGCATAAAAGACATGGCAGGCCTGCTTGATCCCTATAACACCTATAAACTGGTAAAAGACCTTAAAAAAGAAATAAGCATACCTATAGAACTTCACACCCATGCCACCAGCGGACTGGGGAGTCTGACATACATGAAAGCGGCAGAAGCAGGAGTGGATATAATAGACACAGCTATCTCACCTTTCTCAGGAGGGACATCTCAGCCTCCCACAGAACCCCTTGTGGCGGCATTCAAAGGCACTAAATACGATACAGGCATTGAAATGGAAAAACTTGATCTGGTGTCTGAACACTTCAGGCCTTTCAGAGAAAAGTATATAGAAAGCGGTCTGATGGATCCAAAACTCATGGGTGTTGATATAAATACACTGATGTATCAGGTGCCCGGAGGGATGCTTTCAAATCTGGTTTCCCAGCTGAAAGAAGCAAATTCCATGGAGAAATTCGAGGCCGTGCTGAAAGAAATACCCAAGGTAAGGGAAGATTTGGGCTATCCGCCACTGGTAACACCAACAAGCCAGATAGTGGGTACTCAGGCAGTTTTGAATGTGGTCATGGGAGAACGTTACAAGATGGTACCAAATGAAGTAAGACAGCTTGTAAAGGGCATGTACGGAAAAACCACAGTACCAATAAAAAAAGAGATAGTGGATAAGATCCTTGAAGGAGAAGAACAGATAACCTGCAGACCTGCAGATCTTATCAAACCGGAACTTGAACAGGCCAAAAAGGATTGCGCAGTATATATGCAGCAGGAAGAAGATGTGCTGACACAGGCGTTTTTTCCCAAAGTGGCTCAGAATTTCTTCAAAAAAAGGATGGAAAGAATGTACAAACTTGATTTGGATCTTCTGAATGAAGAAGACTCGGTCTATCCGGTATAAGCATTTTTAATAGTGAAAAAAAAGAAGACCGGGTGTCGCAAGAAGCCTCCCCGGTTTTTTTGTGTTTTATTATGAATATGATTCCGTAACAAAAATCAGGAACCCTTTTCTTTTGGAAGAATAAAAGAAATAGCGACTGCGACCAAAGCAAATCCCAGTAGCACATACATTGCTGCGTCAAGCCCGTAAATATCAGCTATTTTTCCCATGAAAGGAGAGACCATACCTCCTATACTGACAGAAAGTCCGAGGGTTATTCCCGAGGCCAGACCTACAGACCTGGGAAGAAAGCTCTGGCTTAGAGCGATCATGGCACTGTAGGGGACGCTGTTGCAGAAAGCTATGGGTATGAGCAACAGGGTCGCAGCCAAAATATTTTCGGTCATGAGCAGCAGTATAAGAAAAGGTATCATGAGTATATTACCTGCCCGTATTACAGGTACGAATCCCAGTTTGTCGGCAAGTTTGCCTCCCGCCAGGGTGGCAAAAACACCTATCCCGGACATAATAGTAAGCTTAATGCTTCCTGAAACCTCCGACTGACCAAGGATACCGACCCAGTAAAGAGGAATGAAAACCAGAAGACCGTAATTGATTATGGATCTGATAAATACTATGGATACAGCCCTGCCAAAGGAAGCCCAGTTATTTTCGTTATCTTCATAGTATCCGTTTTTATCCTTTTCAGATGCAGTCATGTGCATAAATATTTTGAGCGTTTTTATGGACATCAAAAAAATGACAGTGACAATCAGTGCAGGAAAGAAAAAGAAGGCGGTGCCTTTGATACCAAAGCTGACCATAGTAACGGAGGCCACCATGGGACCAATGGTAAACCCAATGTTGCCTCCGGCTCCGAAAAGACCCATTCCCATTCCTTTGTTTTCACCGGCAACGATGTTGGCTGTTTTTCCTCCTTCTGGATGGAAAAGGGCAACACCGGCGCCCGATACTGCGGCGGCAGTAAACATGCCCCAGTAGGAATCCATGAAACCTATGATGGCAAAACCGGTTCCCGCAAGAAATATGCCCAGAGCCATAAGCCACTGGTTGGAACCCCGGTCTCCCATATAACCGAAAACGGGCTGCAGCAGAGATGATACCGAGCTGGTGGCCAGAACAAGTCCGGCGGCGGATGTATATGTTATATTGCCTTCTGCAATCAGAAAAGGAAGAATGGCAGGAAGCGCTCCCTGCGTTATGTCTGCGCATATATGACCTGTCATCATAAGATAAGTGTATCTGCTTAGCTTCATTTATACTTTACCTTTCCTTTGCATCTGAAAGGGAGTATATCAGAAATCTTACGTATTTCCAATAATAAACATAGATGCAAAATAAAAGACGACGAAGAAAAATGACATGTTTAAGCTTTTTGATAAGGGGTATAACAAGTCCATAAGAAAAATTCACTGGAGGTGGTATTTATGAAAATCGTGTTGAACGAAGATATCAAAGCCTATATGAACGAAAATAACATTTCTGACGTAGTGGTGGATGTTATAAGGAGAAGTTGCTGAAGCGGTTCCTATGAGGATATATCTGCAAGTTTTGCAGATGAGGAAGACAGAGAAAGATACGTAGAAGCAGGCTTTTTGGAAGAGGATTCGGAACTGGGCAAGGTATTTTTTTCGCCTTCGATAAGATTTGAGGGAGAAGAGGTAGGATTGAACCTTAAAAAGTTTCTCTGGTCAAAGAGTATTGACATATCAGGCATAAGAAGATAAAAGAGACTGCTGTAGATTTACAGCAGTCTTTTCTTTTTTGCATATATATATTTTGTGGTTTATAATTCTTCCGGCCGGGATCTCAATCAAGTATCCTGCCGTCAGTGGCTATTGTCGTTATCTGCCAGGGAATGAATTTTCCGCTGTTTTGAAGGGTTGTTTTTACGGCATTTTCTATTCCTCCGCAGCATGGCACCTCCATTCTTACGACTGTAACGCTTTTTATATCGTTGCTTCTTATTATTTCTGTAAGTTTTTCAGTGTAGTCAACGGGATCCAGTTTCGGGCATCCTATCAGCGTGGTTCTGTTATTCATGAATTCATTATGGAAATTACCGTAGGCATATGCCGTACAGTCGGCAGCCACCAGCAGATGGGCATCCTTGAAATAAGGCGCATTTATTGGGGCCAGCTGGATCTGTACCGGCCACTGTGAAAGCTGTGAAGCTGCCGGAGCCAAAGGAGCTTCAGCTGAATAGCAGGGAGTTTCATCTCTTTTTATTTTTTTTGACTGGGTGCCGGGGCATCCGCAGGGCAGAGTATCTGCCTCAGTTTCTTTTGCTTTTTTATTTTCCATGACGGCCTTTTCGTCAAATGCGGCAGCCTCCCTTTCGGTGAAGGATATGGCACCTGTGGGACATACAGGAAGACAGTCCCCAAGACCGTCACAGTAATCGTCCCGCAGAAGTTTTGCTTTTCCGCTTACCATTCCAATAGCACCTTCATGGCATGCTTCGGCACAAAGACCGCAGCCGTTGCATTTTTCTTCATCGATATTTATTATTTTTCTTATCATCTCAACACCTCTTATATATTTTTCACTTGTATTAATACCTGCACAATACTATAATAAAAACAGAAAGTATGTTGTAAAAAGAACGAAAAGGAGAAAAAAGTGATAAATTATAAATTCCTTATAAAAACATCGCTTTTTTGGGGCGTTTCAGAAAAAGAAGCGGAAGATATGCTGAAATGCCTCGGAGCGCATACGCAGAAATATTCAAAAGATGAAGTCGTTTTTCCCATAGGCAAGGAAATATTTGAAATGGGACTTGTTATTGAAGGTTCGGTAAATATTATCAAAGAAGATGTCTGGGGAAACAGGAATATAATAGACAATATTGAAGTTGGACAGGTTTTCGGTGAAGCATACTCATTTATCCGGGGAGAACAGCTCATGGGCAATGTAGTCGCTGCTGAAAACTGTGAAATACTTTTTATAAATGCCGATAGAATAACAAAGACATGTTCTTCAGGATGTGAGTTTCACAGCAGACTGGTGCAGAACCTGCTGTCGGTGATATCTCTGCAGAATCTCAAGCTTACCAGAAAAATAAATCATATAACCCAAAAATCAACAAAAGACAAGGTTTTATCCTACCTTTCATATCAGGCCATGAAGCAGGGGAAATATGCCTTTGATGTGCCCTTTAACAGACAGGAAATGGCCGATTATCTTTCGGTGGAAAGAAGTGCTCTTTCCAATGAGCTTTCCGGTATGCAGAAGGAAGGTCTTATATCATACAGAAAAAATCATTTTGTTCTGCATTGCACTGCAGAGGATTATTCATAAAAGCCAAAAACTCAAGATCAAAGCAAAGAACCGATATCTTCAAGTTCTCTTCCGGGAAACCACTTAAGGGAAAGGCCCCGGGATTGGATGTGATCCGATATCCTTTTGAAATCCGGGTGAAGAGAAATGTCCCCGTTAAAAACGATCTCGTTTCCGATGAGGCCGCAGGAACCTCCTATAAAGCCGTACTCATGTCTTTCTAATATAATATGTCCCGGGCTTATCAGCAGACAGTCCGGGCCTTTTTCTTTGGATATTTTTTTTGCTATGCCTTGATCTGCCGTTATTACAGAGTTTTCATCAACGACACATATGCTGCATTTGGAATACCCCTGTTTAACATCGATAAAAATCATTTCCATGTCTTTGGCTTTTTCCATTAGGGTACGGTCGGTATGCCTGAGATCGTGAATAAAGAATTTTCCCGTACAGGCGGCATTATATATTATATCCGAAGGATAAAAGTAGCCGAGTTTTTCTTTCTTGTCGCAGAATACGGGGGCACCGTCATTGCAGCCCAGCTTACAGTAATAAATATCGGCATGGGATGAAACGGGCCCGGAAACGAAGCTTGTTGCTTTTACATTGAAAATATCGTATCCGCATTCTCTGATATATCTTTTCAGGCGGGGGTCTGCCTTTTCTGACAAATACACGGTTTTCATTTTCTTAGTTTCCTCAGTTTGTTCAGGGCATCTTTCATATCGGAGGGCATAGGAGCTTCGACAGAGACAGGTTTTCCGGTGACGGGATGAAGGAAGGAAATACTTTTTGCATGCAGAGCCTGTCTTTCTATAAGATGTATTTTTTCTCCGCCGTATAGGTGATCGCCTGCCACAGGATGGCCCATGTGGGACAAGTGTACTCTGATCTGGTGTGTCCTTCCGGTAACAAGAAGTATATCAACAAGGGTATACCCCTTTGTTCTGATTATACCGTCTTCGCTGTCCATATGGCTATTCGGCAGATGAAATCTTTCTATGACATTATAGCGGGTAACGGAAGGGCGTCCGTCTTCTTTTACGCATCTGGTCAGACTTTCGGGAGAAGGTCTTCCTATGGGAAGATCGATTTCTCCGCTGTCGTTTTCCATCAAACCCAAAACTATGGCAGTATATTTTTTTTCCACACGGTTTCGTTCCATCTGCTTCATGAAATCATTTTGACAATAGGCGCTTTTGGCTAAAAGCAGTACACCTGAGGTGTCCATGTCCAGCCTGTTTATAAAGCGCATTTTGAAATGGTTTCCCGTCTCATTCATGTAGTTTGCCATACCGTTGGCAATTGTATGGGCAGGATGACCTTTTGTGGGATGTACCACCACTCCCGGCTGCTTGTTTATAATAAAAAGATCATCATCCTCATATATGACATCAATGGGTATTTGCTCCGGTTCAAAATTGCTGACTTCTTCAGGAAGCTGTATACTTATTAAATCTTTTTCCCGGGGTATTTCCCAGATATTCACCGGCTCCCCGTTTCGCATCACTTTTCCTTCTCTCTTGATCCTGCTTCGCATACGGGAAGAGAAACCGAATCTTCGACGAACAAGCTCCGATATACGGAGCTTGTTTTCATGATCCTCTTTTGTAACTGTGTAGTTGAATTTTTCCATTTTATTACAAAAACTTTGTTTTTACTTTGTTCCAGAAATCATAAGTTTCAAAACGGAGAAGATTGACCACCGTATCGGAAAACTCCACTTTTATGCTGGTCACGTTGCGGTATTCGGTTTCGATCCCGTCATTTATCAGATATATCTGGTTGCTTTTTATATATTCGGGAACTACATCCAGAGAAAGATCCGAAGGCAGCAGTATGCTTGAGGTGAAAGAGCGGTATGCAGTGGTATTCATAGGTGCTATAGGAGCCACTTGCAGCGCTTTGAGACGCGGGTCTATTATTGAGCCTCCCAGTGAGTAATTGTATGCGGTGCTTCCTGCAGGGGTGGATATTATTATTCCATCTCCGCTGAACCTTTCTATGAAACTGCCACCTATGGAAATATTCAGGTGAGCAGAGTATGACTTCCATCCTTTGATGACTATTTCATTAAGCCCTCTGTGTATACGAGGACCGTCTTCCGATAAAACTGTGGCCTGTACCGTGGAAAGGGGCTGCAGTCTGTATTTGCCGGCCTTGTAATTGGTAATGAACTCATCCAGCTGATTCGGATTTATCTCCTGGAAAAAGCCCAGATGCCCCGTATTGATGCCGACTATGGGGACTTTGGGAAAGTCATATTTGTTGATGGCTTCAAGAGTCGCACCGTCACCGCCTACGCAGACCAGAAGTTCTGCATCATGTGAAAAAACACCGGGAACCACAAAACCGCTGCGTTCAAGTTTTTCTTTCAGCAGACTGCAGATATTTTCTGATGCCGGTAGATCATTTGAAAAAATGTTTATTATTCTTTTTTTCATGATTATATGTTACACCAAGGTTTCGAATTCTTCAACAAGCTTTTTGAATACTGACATGGCCCTTTCTACGGGAGCAGGACTTCCCATATCCACACCGGCGATCTTAAGAAGTTCAACAGGATAGTCTTTTTCACCGGTCTTAAGGAACTCTATATAGTTATTGCGGTTTTTTGTGCCTGCGATTATCATGTCTGAAATAGCCGAGGCCGCTGAATAACCGGTGGCATATTTATAAACATAAAAAGCATTATAGAAGTGAGGTATCCTGGCCCACTCATATTTTATCAGATCGTCATGGCAAAGAGACGGACCGAAATATTTGTTATTGAGCTTGTCATATTCATCGCAAAGCCAGTCGGCAGTAAGGGTTTCTCCCGCCTCTACCGCCTCATGGGTAAGCTGTTCGAATTCGGCAAACATTGTCTGCCGGAAAAGGGTGGTGCGAAATCCCTCGATTTGCATATTGAGGAGATATTTTTTCATTTCAGGGTCTTTTTCTTTTGAAAGAAGATATTTCATAAGCAGATTCTCATTGACAGTTGATGCCACCTCTGCAGTGAATATGGAATGACCTCCATATATGAAAGGCTGGTTTTTTCTTGTATAAAATGAATGCATCGAATGGCCCATTTCGTGGGCAAGAGTGAAAACATCCTTTAGTGTATCTGTGTAATTGAGAAGGATGAAAGGCTTGCTGTCATAGCTGCCAAAACTGTATGCGCCACTGGTTTTGCCGCGGTTTTCGTATACATCTATCCAGCCCCGGGAAATACCCTTTTTCATGGCGGAAATATACTTGTCTCCCAAAGGAGA